>JAUWCP010000339.1 GCA_030609245.1 Hyphomicrobium sp. | reverse complement strand
TGCCGCCCTACGGCGCGTAGAAAAGGTTGCCAAGTCGAAGGCAATTGATGCAGTCGGGCATGACGGCATCGTAGAGAAGGGCGCGAAGGTGAAGATCTGGCTAGATGATTAGGTGTCACCGATGTGGTACGTACCAGCCAGCTGAGCTATTCGCAATCTGCGATTGTTGAAGGCGACCCAATGGACCGCCTGCTACAGCCCAACAGCTTAAATCGTTGTCTCTAGGTTCCGAACAGCGCGCGGTCCCGCTGGGTGCTGTTCCTGTATGGCAAGTCCCCCATGTCCGATATGGGTCCTGGCTGTGTAAGAACGTGCGAGCGGTGAACGCCGGTAGAAGAATATTCCCCATTGTCCGCCTTTCAGAGAGAAATCGAGATAATCGGTGGGCATATCGACGAATGTGAGAATGCATTTCTACATGATTTGTCGTTGCCGGAGTTTTCACACAGCTTGGGTCATGTGTGGACGGCTCCGTTTTGGCAAGGGTTATTTTGAGGTTGGTGCAAACTGGTCGGGTGCAGTCATGTGTCCGGCCTGTTGATGCGGTTTCCATGACCGCTGGCCCTAATGCGATCCGCTGGATCGGGTCCCAATCATTAGCACGCGCTTGATGCGCCCTGACCCAAACGGGTTTTCCCGACCCTCGGTTCGACCGATTTTGCATTACCTCACGTTCACCCCGCCAAACTCCTTAGCTGCTTTGTCTGTGCGTGCCTCAAGCTGCTGCAGCGGTTGCAGGCTTTTGATACGTCCCGCCCTGTCTGAGCACGGCCCAGGCAATGCGCGCCATTTTGTTGGCCAGTGCCACGGCCGCGACCTTGGTGGGTTTGCTGGTTATCAGGTTCGCCAGCCATGGCAGGCTCGTCGTGCCACGCCGCTTGGCATGGCGGATGACGGACATCGCACCGGCAACCAGCAACCATCGCAGATACTGATCGCCCTGCTTTGATATCCGGCCTAACCGTTCCTTGCCGCCGGTCGAACTCTGTCGTGGCACTAGTCCGATCCAGGCGGCCAGCTCGCGGCCTGAGGTGAACACCGAAGGGTCGGTGATGGTTGCCGCCAGAGCCGTGGCCGTGATCGGACCGATGCCGGGGATGGTCTCCAGGCGGCGGCTTGCCTCGTTCGAGCGGTGCCAGGCGTGGATGCGCCTCTCGGCGGTAGCGATCTCCTCGTGCAATGACAGGAACTGGTTCGCCAGACCTTCGAGGCAGGCTCGCGCGATTGCTGGCAGCCGGTCATCATCCGCATCGGCAATCACCACAAAGAGCTCTTTTACCCGCGGCACGCCGACCGGCGCGACGATGCCGAACTCCGCCATATGAGAACGGATCGCGTTGACCAGCATGGTGCGCTGGCGGACCAGAAGCTCCCGCGTCCGGTGCAGCATCAGCACGCTCTGCTGCTGAGCGCTCTTCACTGCAACGAAACGCATGGTCGGCCGGGTCACCGCCTCGCATATGGCTGCCGCGTCCACCGCATCGTTTTTGTTGCGTTTGACGTAAGGCTTCACATAGCGGGCCGGCATCAGCTTGACCCCATGGCCAAGCTCGATCAATTGCCGCGCCCAGTGATGCGAGGTGGCGCACGCCTCCATGCCCACCAAACAGGGCCGCTGCTTCTTGAAGAAGGGCAAAAGCTGAGACCGGCGCAACTGGCGGCGCATCACGGTATCTCCCGACCCATCAACGCCATGCACCTGAAACACGTTCTTCGCGAGATCAAGACCGATTGTGATAACTTCCTTCATGGATGGCTCCTCCTTGGCGGTGCCTTAATGGCAACCGCAATGTGGCACATCGCGATGCCGGCGGAGGAGCCGTCCACAGCATCATTAGCAGACGTTCGAGGCACCATGGGTAGATTTACCAATTTGCTCCTCCCGACGAGGTGAAGGCCGACTACACGGACGGACCGACCAATCTGTGAAGCGCGGCTGATCACCTCACCCAAGTGGTCTGAATCGCTTTGGTTGCTCATTGGACTATCAACGATCATATTGTGGTCCAGAGCTTGAGAATGCCCAATCCCGCCACAGTGAGGTGTAGCTATGAGTGACAAAACCCCCATACAGAGTAGCGTTGGTGTCTTCGTTGAATGGGCTAAGGCCCGGCTCGATGAGATGGCTGCGAATGCCAAAGTGCTCGAATCCAGCCTCGACAAGCTCGATGCCAGCGGCCGCGCGCAGGCCGAGCAGACAATCGCCCAGGTTAATCAGTGGATTGCCGAAGGC
>JAUWCP010000147.1 GCA_030609245.1 Hyphomicrobium sp. | reverse complement strand
GTCAGTGAAGGAAGGGCGGCGCCGTGCTTTGCGTCATGACGGAAGAAGGGAAGGCCGGCTCAACCCCCTTCTTGAGCTGCATCAAAGCCAACCGCGCGGCGGCAGGGCAGGTTGGGGGCAACCGCAAACAACAGGCCGCCTCGCACACCCGAATGTGCTGCCCCAGGAGGACCCCATGCTGTGCACCCCCCGTGCTTCCCTTCCCGCCCTTTGCGTCATTGCCGGTTTGCTTCTTGGCGTCGCCACCCCGGCGTTGGCGCAGGACAAACCCGACCCGACGGTGATCAATGCCGGTAAGGACGACTTTGAGTGGCAGTGCGCGCCCTGTCACGGCGCCGACGGCACCGGCAACGGCCCCATGGCCAAACAGTTGATCAAGGCGCCGACCAATCTGACGGGCATCGCCAAGACTAACGACGGCACGTTTCCGTTCTGGCGCGTCTATCGCATCATCTCCGGCAAGAAAGAGGTGCCGGGGCACGAGACCTTCCAGATGCCGGAGTTTTGGAAGCGCTTTACCGGCGCGGAGTATGCGTTCGGGTTTCTGCCTCCGCATGTGCGGGTGCTGATGTTGACGCACTACCTCGAGACGATACAAGAGGAGTAGGCGGGCGCAGATCGACTTAGCGTTTCAAGCAAACCCCCGTCTTTGGCGAAAGCGCGGCAGCTCCAGTGCCGCAGCAACCTAAGCGGGGCGACGATGCTTGAAGCGGTCATGATGATCTGGTTCACGTTGACTGCGGCGTCAGTTCTCTACGTTGCGCTCGACATCCAGCACACGCCGGCAAATCCCGTCCTCAAGTGGGGCTTTATCCTGCTGACGGCCTATTTCGGGCCGATCGGACTGGCGCTCTACGTCTTGGGTTGCCGCAAGCGTGATCCCGAGGAACATGCGCGCTTCGTGGCTGCACCCTGGCGTCAGGTGCTGGGGTCCACCATGCACTGCGTGGCAGGCGACGGCATTGGTATTCTGGCCGGTGCCGTGATTGCGGCTGCCGTCTCGTTGTCGGTGATGACCGAGGTGGCGCTGGAGTACGTTCTGGGCTTCGCCTTCGGGTGGACGATCTTCCAGGCGCTGTTCATGCGCGATATGTTTGGGGGGTCCTACCGCAAGTCTCTGGAGAAGACGTTCGTCTCCGAGCTGTTGTCTATGAACTGTCTTATGGGTGGTATGATCCCGGTGTCGGTGCTCGCCTGGCGCGCTGTGCCGGAGGCGCATGATCCCACCCACGGGTTGTTCTGGTTCCGCATGTCGATCGCGTTGTTGGTCGGCTTCATCGTCGCCTATCCTATGAACTGGTGGTTGGTCACCAATCACTTGAAGCACGGCATGATCACCGTCCTGCCGCCGGGCGCGGCGTCATCGAAAGATAAGGGGCCGTCGAAGAAGTCAGGTGGTATGAAGATGGGCCCGAGTGTCCCGAAAGAAAGAATTTGGATTGCGGCCGGCGTCTCGTTTGCCGTATTGGGCCTCGGACTCTTGATGGCCTTCGCTGGCAGAGGCTAACAGGCGAGGCTTTCCATGACGGACAAACGCGTTGCCCTGGTGACGGGGGCGAACCGCGGGATGGGGCTCGAGATCGTACGGCAATTGTCGCGTCTTGGTCTGATCGCAGTGCTCGCGGCGCGCGACCTTGAGAAGGGCAAAGTGGCTGCGGCCGCTCTTGCCGCTGAAGAGCTTGATGTGCCCATCGTTGCGCTCGACGTCACCGACGCAGACAGCATCCGCGCCGCCGTGGCCGAGGTGCGGGGCCTCTTTGGGCGCATCGATGTGCTGGTCAACAACGCCGCCATTTTGAAGGAAGGGTTGTTGCCGGAGGACACAAGCGTCCTCGACGTATCGAGCGATCTCGTCAACCAGACATTTCTCACCAACACCGTCGGGCCGTTACGGATGATCCAGGCGACGGTCCCCGGCATGCGCGAGCGCGGCTACGGGCGTATCGTCAACTTGTCCTCAGGCGCTGGCCAGCTTGCGGAAATGGGCGGCGGATTTCCCGCCTATCGTTTGTCGAAATCGGCCCTCAACGCGCTAACGCGCATAACCGCAGCGGAGCTGGGTGCGCACGAGATCAAGGTCAACTCCGTGTGCCCCGGCTGGGTGCGCACCGACATGGGCGGTCCCCATGCAACGCGAACGGTGGAGCATGGGGCAGAGACTGCGGTGTGGCTTGCGACGTTGCCTGAGGACGGACCTACCGGCGGGTTCTTCCGCGATATGAAGCCGATCCCCTGGTGAGCGGTGTTAAAGCCCGCGCACTAGATTGCCCACCATCAGCGTGATGTAGGCTGTGATCGCCAGCCAGAATTCCTGGTGGGGAAGATAGCGCGGCACGCCAACAAAGCCGAGCTTTGTGACAAGCGCCAACAAGGCGAGCGTCAGCGAAATGAAGAAGATTGCGATCGTCGGTGGGTTGAGACGCATGGAAATATTTCCCCCCAAGGGTGGCCCGAGCCTAACAGTTCACGACTCCGCTGTGTCTGACGGTTAGCATATCATGGGACAGCATGAATGGGGCAACTGGTAAAGCCGGAATATGCACGCAGAGAAGCCCGCACACCTGGGCGGCGTTTAGCAAACGGCAGTGACGCGGGGACTTAAAGTGCCCGAGCCCTCTTGGAAACCGGTGACAACGCCGGCGATGAATCGTCCGCTTCGATCACGAGGCGCACGGGGCGGCCGTTCGGGTCGGCTTCATCCCGGCACGTTACGAGCAGCAGGCGCGCCGGGCGCGAAGAAGACGACGAAATCGGAATAATCTTGCTGTCCAGCTCATCGATGTCGACGACACGGAAGACTCGCTCGCGCCCACCCGACGAAATCGTGACGCTATCGCCGATCGCGACCGGCTTCGCGGTGAGCGGTGCGTTCTTGTGAACAACGTGCGTGAGCCAGAAATCCTCGCTGCCAGCGACGGTCGTTGACTTTTGTGCCGTCGCATTCTGGTCGGCAGTCATTTCCGCCAGAGCGCGCTGGAAGCCGCGTTCGACAACGGCGTCGCTATTCCCAAGTATCAGGGCTGCGCCCCCAAGTCCCGCAAGGGCGAGTCCAAGTACTGCAACCGGGAGATTGGTCAGCCGAAGGGCACGTCTCACCATATGATTCGCTCCGGTTTATCCCTTATGCCCCATACAGGGCGGCGGGAGGCTAGGTTAATGGGCATACGAATAAGCTACACTACCAAATGTTAGGAGTGGAGGAGAGACCGTCAAGGGTTCTCAACAGAACCCCCGCCTCCCCCCCACGCACCACGCCGCGGGGAGGCGTACTCGCGGCGAAGGTGTCTGATAAAGGCAAGGTTAAGAGCCATGAGGGCAGAGAAGATGCCACCAAGCAGCAAAAATGCCGTGTTTGGGTCTGACTGGCGGATCTCCGTGACCGCGCCCGTGTGCTGTGCAGGGATCGCTGTGGCGACCACTGCGGCGATCAATGGGCTATCGTTGAGGGAAAACTCGAGGAAACTTCCGGTGCTGGAGTTAACGGACAAAATGTCGCCCAAGCGATTCGCGGCATCCGACACGCGCTGATAGTTGCCAATTGCGACCGCAAAGGCCAAGAACAAGGCCAAGCCAATTACTGCGTCGGTCATGGTCCGCAAGAACATCCTCGTAGCTTTTCTCTGCAACCTCACAGCAAGCCCTTTGCTTGGTAACGCGTTATAGCGTCCAAAGGATCAACTGGTTCTGTGGCAGTGTTAGGCCGAGATTGTGGCAATTGCCGAGTATTGATTTGCCCAGGGTGCGAAGGTTTTGGGGCTGTTGCGATCGTGTGACTCGGGCAAAAAGGGACGGCTGACGAGGGACTTATCTTCAGAGCACGCGCTGTTGAACACAGTTATTGCTTCATATTGAATTCGGGTGCGGCTCAGCATAGGGTCCGCGCCGCTTTGTGCGCTCAAGGGGCGGCGCGTTTTCCACGAAAGGGCTGGTCGTCATGGGCTTCTTCTCTGACAGCATCAATCGAATTCAACCTTCACCGACCATTGCAATTTCGAGCAAGGCCCGGCAGCTCAAGGCAGCGGGGCGAGACATCATCTCGCTGTCAGCGGGAGAGCCCGATTTCGATACGCCTGAGAATATCAAGGAGGCCGCTATCCGCGCCATAGAAGCGGGCAAGTCAAAGTACACCGACGTTGATGGAATCCCCGAGCTCAAGGCTGCAATCGTCACCAAATTTGCTCGGGATAATGGGCTTGATTACAAGACCACTCAGGTCTCTGTCGGAACCGGCGGTAAGCAGGTAATCTACAATGCGCTGATGACGACGCTCAATCCAGGCGATGAAGTCGTGCTGGCGGCGCCCTGCTGGGTTTCCTATGCCGATATCGTGCTGTTGGCGGATGCAAAGCCCGTCTTCGCCGAAACGCGGCCCGAGGACGGTTACAAGCTAAGACCCGAGGTGCTCGAGAAGGCGATCACGCCGAAAACGAAATGGTTCATTTTCAATTCTCCGTCTAACCCCACGGGCGCGGCCTATTCCAGGGAACACATCAAGACGATCACCGACGTGCTCGTCCGTCACAAGCACGTTTGGGTCTTGAGCGATGATATCTACGAGCACCTGATCTTCGACGGACTGTCCTTTGCCACGCCCGCCGCTGTCGAGCCGCGGCTCTTTGAGCGCACGCTGACGATGAACGGGCTTTCCAAAGCCTATTGCATGACGGGTTGGAGGCTCGGCTATGCAGCAGGGCCTGAGCCGCTCATCAAGGCCATGCGCAAGCTGCAATCGCAGTCGACCTCGAACCCCTGCTCGATTACGCAATGGGCGGCGGTGGAAGCGTTGAACGGCCCCCAGGACTTCATCGCTCAGAACAACGCAATGTTCGTTGATCGGCGCGACCTCGTCGTAAGCATGCTCAACCAGTCTAATGGGCTTCAATGTCCCCAACCCAACGGTGCCTTCTACGCTTATCCGAGCTGCGCTGGCGCCATCGGTAAGAAGAGCGCATCAGGCATTACGATCGCGAACGACGAGGATTTTGCCACGGCGCTTCTCGAGGAAGAGGGCGTTGCGGTGGTCCATGGAGCAGCTTTTGCGGGTTCCCCCGCGTTCCGCGTCTCTTACGCTACGTCGAAGGAACACCTTGAGGAGGCATGCAGGCGCATTCAGCGCTTTTGCGCGAACTTGAGCTGATGCCAGGGCAATGTGTGCCTTCGAAAGGCGCTATATGCGCTCTGTTGGAGTGCGGCTAGCGGTAGGAGTGGAAACGCCCGATGAACACCCGGCAGCATGCCCAGCTCCCGTGCAAAATGTGTCGTTTCTGGCGCGCGGGTTTGGTTGTCGTGGCGACGGTGCTGATTGCCACGTGGTTGTTGGGCTGAGGGGGACCTTCAAGCCGTGGCGCGTCCGCCCCAAGCACCCGCTGCAAGCCACATACGTAGCCGGAAACGGCGTAGCGCTCTTTGCACCCTTAGTATTTCAAGCCGAATGGGTGCAGGACGTGGAACGAGAGCAGGAAGGGACTATGGTATGCGGGCTGGAACAGTCGGCCGCTCCGGCTTTGCTTGCATGACCGGCGGTGGCGGTTCGGCCAGGTCCTCGGCCGCCATTGCAAACCCCGCAGCGTGAGCCGCCGACATCAGCGTCTTGATACTCATTACCCGCCTCTTGCCTCGTAGACCGGGATCCACCCGGCCGGTGTCGCGAGCCCCGTTGCGTTGAAATCGCCCGCCAGAACCGCGACAACAAGATATTGCGGTAAAAATACCTTCGATCAAGTAATTTTCCTTGCGCGCGATAAATTTCGCGGACGCTTTTCTTGGAAAGTGTTGTGCATCGCAATATTGTATTTGCAAACGACTTCATGAGTACGAAACCGTTCAAGAAAATTCGCAGGTTATCGCAAGAGGGCTTGCGCTGTGCCATGTGCAGCGCAAACATGGGCCTGTCGCGCTCCTCTCGAGGCGCGAGGTGCGCAGCTTTCGCACGCGCGCGCCTCCAATCAAGAGGAGGAACCCATGGGGCAGTCTGGAGGCCCAAGATCGGGAGCGATTGGGGGCCAAAGCTCCCGCTGCATCGCACTGATCGGCCCGTACTCAAGCGGCAAGACCACACTTCTCGAGGCCATTCTCGCCCGTTCCGGGGGGGTTACCCGAGCCGGTACAATCGCCGACAAGACGACCGTCGGTGACGG
>JAUWCP010000089.1 GCA_030609245.1 Hyphomicrobium sp. | reverse complement strand
GCGCACGCTGGCCGAGCTGCAGGAAAAAGCGAAGTTCGTCAGGGTATCGCCTGCCTCCGTGCACGAAAGCCATACGCACGGCGTGTTGATCACGCGCGAAACTCCCAACTATCCAGGCCGCGCGTGAGCTTGGCGCAACGCGCAAGCCACCGGCTTCTCAGGTAAGGAGGCGAACTCTCCATGTCGGTTGCAAGCTTGTTGATCCCGGTGTTTGTGCAGGTGACGCTGACGTTCGTGCTGATGTCGTGGATGTGGAGCCATCGCGTGGGGGCGATCAAAAGCGGGGAGGTGAAATTCACCGACGTCTCCTTGCGCGAGCCCGTGTGGCCCAAGCGCGCAATGCAGATCGGCAACTGCTTCCAGAACCAGCTCGAGACCCCGATGCTGTTTTATGTGGTGATCGCGCTGGCGCTGATCACGCGGATGACGGGCGTGGTGTTCGTGACGCTCGCCTGGGTGTTCGTGGCGACGCGGCTGGTGCACGCCTACATCCACACAGGAACGAACAACGTAAAGGTGCGCTTCTATGCCATGCTGACGGGCGTGGTTATCTTAGGCGCGATGTGGGTGATATTCGCCATACGCATTCTTTTCGGGTGGCCCTAGCCCATGCGTCCTGGTGCCAGGCTCAAGGCGGGGGAAGAAATTCTCAAAGACATTCTGGTGCGTCACCGCCCGGCGTCCATTGCGCTGGCCGACTGGGGCAAACACCATCGCTTTGCCGGCTCTGGCGATAGGGCAGCGATCGGCACGCTCGTCTATGACGCGCTGCGCCGGCGCAAGTCGATCGCGGCAAGGATGGGCTCGGATGCCCCAAGGGCGCTTGTTCTGGGCGCCGCGCTCCGCGCGTTCGCGATGACGCCCGAGGAGGTCGCAGGCGTGGCCGACGGCTCAGCGTATGCGATTAAACGTTTAAGCAAAGAGGAAACGGCAGCGTTGGCGCGCGAGCTGCCTCAGGATGCGCCCGCTCACATTGCGGGAGATTTTCCCGAATGGATATCGCCGTCGCTTGAGCGTGCGTTCGGTGAGCGCGCGGGGCAGGAGGGTGCGGCTTTGAGTGCACGCGCGCCGGTCGACCTTCGCGTCAACACGCTCAATGCCACGCGCGAGAATGTTGTCAAAGCGCTTGCCCATTTTGCAGCAGAGCCCACGAAATTGTCGCCGGTGGGCGTGCGCGTACCTCCACCTGAAGGTGCCGGCCGTGCGCCTCACGTCGAGGTCGAGGCGGCGCATGGCAAGGGCTGGTTCGAGGTGCAGGATGAGGGTTCGCAGATCGCCGCACTTCTGGCGGGCGCGACCTCCAATATGCAGGTGCTCGATCTGTGTGCAGGGGCGGGCGGTAAGACGCTGGCGCTCGCCGCCGCCATGCAGAACACCGGTCAGATCTATGCTTACGACGCGGAAAAGCGCCAGCTGCGACCCATCTTTGAACGCTTGAAGCGGGCGGACGCAAGCAATGTGCAGGTGATGGAGGCGGGCGATGAGGCGGCTCTGGCCGCACTAGGTGCGCGCTTCGATGTCGTGTTGGTGGATGCGCCGTGCACGGGGTCGGGGACGTGGCGGCGCAAGCCAGATTCCAAGTGGCGCTTGAAACCCGCCAACATTGGCGAGCGCCAAGCCGAGCAGAAACAGGTGCTGGCACTGGCGGCCGGTCTCACGAAGCCGGGCGGCTGTCTCGTGTATGTGACGTGCTCGGTTCTGCCGGAGGAGAACGTGGATCAAGTGGCCGCGTTTGTCTTAGCCCATCCCGATTTTTCGGTTGAGCCTTATGCTCAGGTTTGGAAGGAACACCTCGGCAGCGAACCGCCCCTATCGGCCGACGGGCGCGACGATACCTTGCAACTGACGCCGGCCTGTCACGGCACCGACGGCTTTTTCATTGCGCGCCTGCGTCGCGGCAGTGCTTGAGGACCCGTGCGCAACGGTTGGCGGAAAACTGCACGATGTCCCTTGAGCACTCGTAATCGCCCATGGCAGCTGTGGCATACTAAAACAGGCTAACAGGCTCCACACATCGAGGCGCAACCGTGAAGAAGTACACCGCTCTTATCTTTTTTATCGCCCTTGTTGGCGCGGTGGCTCTGTTTGCCCGACAGTTTTTGCCAGGTCCCTTTTACGAGCTCTTGAACAAACCGGCATGGTCGCCACCCGACTGGGTATTCGGCCCGGTGTGGGCTGTGCTCTACCTGATGATTGCGCTCGCCGGGTGGATCGTGTGGCGCGCACAAGGGCTGGGGCCTGCGCTGGGCATCTGGCTTTTGCAGCTCGCGCTCAACGGGGCGTGGTCGTGGATCATGTTTGGGCAGAAGATGATCACGCACGCGCTGGTCGACATTGCCGTGTTGTGCGTCGCCATTGCCGCCTTCATCATCGTGGCATGGCCCGTGCGGCGAACGGCATCGGCGCTGTTCGTTCCCTATCTTCTGTGGATCATTTATGCGGCGGCGTTGAATTTTGAGCTCTGGCGCCTCAACGCATAAGGGGTTTGCCGGCGATGACGCCGGGCGATGCAATACTGCTAAGAATAAGCATGCCAATGGCGATTCGGCCGGCGGCTTAGGCCAAGATCGCTAACCCCATGACCGATACCGTCCTCATCATCGACTTCGGCAGCCAGGTGACGCAGCTGATTGCGCGGCGCGTGCGCGAAGCCGGTGTCTATTCTGAGATTGTGCCGATCAACCGTGTGCACAATGCGCTGGACCGGTTGAAGCCAAAGGCATTGATCCTTTCAGGCGGCCCGCAAAGCGTGACCGATGTGGAAACGCCACGGCCACCTGACTGGGTGTGGACGAGCGGTCTGCCTGTGCTTGGCATTTGCTATGGCGAGCAGGCAATGGTTTCCCAACTGGGCGGCGTCGTCGAAGTTGGCCATCACCGTGAGTTCGGCAGGGCGGAGTTAGAAATCGTCGATGATTGCCGGCTGTTCGACGGCGTGTGGCCGAAAGGAACGCGCGACCAAGTCTGGATGAGTCACGGCGATCTCGTGACCAAGCTGCCTGAAGGCTTCAAGGCGGTGGGTATCTCGAAGGGTGCGCCGTTCGCGGTCATCGCGGATGAGGCGCGTAACTTCTATGGCGTGCAGTTTCACCCTGAGGTGGTGCACACGCCGCGCGGCGGAGACTTGATCTCGAACTTCGTGCACAAGATTGCCGGGCTGTCTGGCGACTGGACCATGGCGCACTTTCACTCGAGCGAAGTGGAAAAAATTCGCGCCCAGGTTGGCCGCGGTCGTGTGATTTCGGGGCTGTCAGGTGGCGTCGATTCTGCGGTTGCCTCGGTGTTGATCCACGAGGCCATCGGGGAACAGCTTACGTGCATCTTTGTCGACCACGGTCTGTTGCGCCAGAACGAGGCGCAAGAAGTCGTTGAACTGTTCCGCGGGCACTACAACATCCCTCTGGTTCATGTCGATGCGCGCGAGCGGTTTCTCAAGGCGCTTGCCGGTGTTGGCGATCCTGAGGAGAAACGCAAAACCATCGGCGGATTGTTTATCGACGTGTTCGACGAGCAGGCGCACAAACTCGGCGGCGCTGAATTCCTGGCCCAAGGCACGCTCTATCCGGACGTGATCGAGAGCGTATCGTTTACCGGCGGGCCTTCGGTCACTATCAAGTCGCACCACAACGTTGGCGGTTTGCCCGACCGCATGAACTTGAAGCTGGTGGAACCGTTGCGTGAGCTCTTCAAGGATGAGGTGCGTGCGCTTGGCCGGGAGCTGGGCTTGCCCGAAAGCTTTATCAATCGCCACCCGTTCCCCGGGCCTGGCTTAGCGATCCGCCTGCCTGGTGAGGTGTCGGAAGAAAAGCTCGATATTTTGCGCAAAGCCGATGCGATCTATCTCGACGAGATCCGCAAGGCAGGGCTTTACGACGAGATCTGGCAGGCGTTTGCGTTGTTGCTTCCCGTTCGCACCGTGGGCGTGATGGGGGATATGCGCACTTATGATTACGTGTGCGCGTTGCGCGCGGTGACGTCGACGGACGGCATGACGGCCGACTACTACGATTTCTCGCACGAGTTTCTGGGCGGGACGGCGACGCGCATCATCAACGAAGTGAAGGGCATCAATCGCGTCGTCTACGACATTACGTCAAAGCCGCCGGGGACCATAGAGTGGGAGTGAGGGGGCATGCATCCTGACAATTGAACAAAGAAAAAGCCCCTCGGGGAGGAACCGAGGGGCCAGTGGGGGGAGGTGCGTGAGGTTAAGTGCAGTCAGGTGTGTCGAATTCCGGGGGAGAGCCATCAGGGAGCGTGGGGCCCGTCGTGCTCTCGATGGGGAGATACTGGCAGCCCCGGCCGTGCGGTGCTGTTCCCTGGGTTACAAGCTGAGAAAAAAACGCGCCTTGGACCAAACGCGGCGCGATGACGTTCCGATCATCATGGAAATAACCTGCGCGGGCGCGATCTAAGGGGTCGCACCGATACGGTCTTGTTCTGCAAAAAAAGCCCTCCAGCGCGAAGGCTGGAGGGCAGGGCGCCGGCCGGGCGCGGGGGGACGGGGACGGGGGGTAGGCCCGGCCGGGAACGGGAGTGATGTGATGTCGCATCAAAGCGAACGTGAAGTTCTGGGTCCTTCTGCCGTTGGTCTTCAGTTGTGTCTGGGCGCCCGTGGTGTTGCGTCCGGCGCCTTACGAGTTTCATTGGTAAACAAACGGTGTCGCTTGCGCTGTTCCCTAAGGAACAGGGGAGGAGGCGGTTTACTTTTTCTCCGCACGTCTCGCGCCGACGTCCTTGATGAGGCCCTTCATCAGGCGGCGAATGGAGGTAACGTCATCACCGTATTGGCCGCTACCGTCCGCGAGGGAGAAGTCTTTGACGTTTTCGTTGAGGTATGAGCGAAGAGAATTGATGCCGCCGCTGTAGGGCTCGGCGGCTTGGGCCGCGCCAAACACGGCAAAAAGCGCAGTCGCGCCAACGATGAGGGCGCTTCTAAACGTTGGTTGCATGATGTTTGCTCCTTATGCTCAGCGTGTCGCACGGATTGCAGCACGCGTAACGAGAGGACGGCGGGTTCGGCCGCTCTCAGTGAGCGAAAATGAGGGCAGTTAGGCGCGCGGGCTGTTCCGTAGGGAACACGTGGTGCGACGCCGCAGCGCGCTGCAAAGATCAGTCAGGCTGTGAAGATCGGGACGCCAGGACGGCGAGCACGTCATCTGCGCTCGCATCTTCGGGCAGGGCGTGGAAATTTGCGTCCACCTGGAGCGCCTGCTCGAGCAAATGGTGGAATTCTTCGCGGTTGACCTCCACCGTACCGAATTGGCGCAAGTGGTCGGTGACGAACTGTGTATCGAGCAGAATATAACCACCTTGGGCCAGTCGGGCGGCCAGATACACCAGGGCGATCTTTGAAGCATCACGTGTACGCGAGAACATGCTCTCGCCGAAAAACGCTCCGTTGAGGGCGACGCCGTAAAGGCCGCCCATGAGTCGTTCTCCGTCCCAAACCTCGACTGTATGACAATGGCCAAGCTCGAAAAGCTGGCTGTAGAGAATGCGAATGCGCTCATTGATCCAGGTGGAGCGGCGGCCCGGGCGCGATGCGGCGCAGCCGTCGATTATGGCCTGGATGTCTGTGTCGACCTTGACCGTGAAAGGCGTTGTGCGAAGCGAGCGCGCTAACCGGCGGGGGATGTGGACGGCATCGAGCGGGAGAATGCCGCGGTGCTGCGGCTCGATCCAATAGAGCGCGGCATCATCGGCGCTTTCGGCCATGGGAAAGATGCCGCACGCGTAGGCCTTCAAGAGGACCTGCGGCGTGATCTCGATGACGATGTCGTCGCGCGAAGCCATGTGGCGGCGGGCTCTAACGTTTCTCTCTCTTCGAGGCTAGCATAGACTTTGTTACGCGGCGGTATAATGAGCAGGAGAGAGAATCCCAGCACCACATTCGCTATAAATTTTATGACTTTGCGAGATATTTTTCGAGCCAGTGGATGTCATACAGTCCGTTGACGATGTCGGGCTGGAGGATCAACTCGTTAAACAACGGGATTGTTGTCTCGATTCCGTCGATCACGAATTCCGACAGTGCCCGCCTTAGCCGCATAAGGCATTCGTTGCGCGTCTTACCGTGGACGATCAACTTGCCAATAAGGCTGTCGTAGTAGGGGGGGATGTGATAGCCCTGATAAACACCAGAATCCACGCGCACGCCGAGCCCGCCGGGCGGATGCCAATAGGTGATCTGACCCGGCGAGGGGCGGAACGTGCGCGGATTTTCTGCATTGATGCGGCATTCGATGGCATGACCTGAGAAGGTAATGTCACTTTGCTTGTGCACGAGTTGCGCGCCGGAGGCGACGCGGATCTGTTCTAAAACGAGATCGATGCCGGTGATGGCTTCGGTTATCGGGTGCTCGACCTGCAGACGCGTGTTCATCTCGATGAAGTAGAACTCGCCGTCCTCATAAAGGAACTCAACGGTGCCCGCGCCGCGATAGTCGAGCGCGCGCATGGCTTCGGCCACCGTGTCGCCGATTTTTTTTCGCGCTTCCGCGTTGAGTGCGGGTGAGGGGGCCTCCTCCCATATCTTCTGGTGGCGGCGTTGCAGGGAGCAGTCGCGCTCGCCCAAATGAATGGCGTTGCCTTGCCCGTCGCCAAACACCTGAATCTCGATGTGGCGGGGCTTGGTGAGATACTTTTCGATGTAGACGGCGTCGTTGCCGAACGCGGCCTTGGATTCTGCCCGCGCAGTCGAGAGCGCAAGCCCTAAGTCGGCGGCCGTGTGAGCGACCTTCATGCCGCGACCGCCACCGCCTGCCGTGGCTTTGATCAGCACCGGGAACCCCATGGCCTTGGCGACCTTCATCGCCTCGGGTTCGCTGGTGACCGCGCCATCCGAACCGGGCACGACGGGGATGCCAAGGTTCCTGGCGGTTTTCTTGGCCTGGATTTTGTCCCCCATAACTCGGATATGCTCTGAGGTGGGGCCGATGAATGTGATCTGGTGCTCTTCTAAGATCTCGGCGAAGCGAGCGTTCTCAGACAGGAAGCCGTAGCCGGGATGGACAGCATCGGCGCCGGTGATCTCGCAGGCCGAAAGCAGGCGGGGAATATTCAGATAGCTTTCAGCGGCGGCTGGGGGCCCTATGCATACACTCTCGTCGGCGAGGCGCACGTGCATAGCGTCGGCGTCTGCTGTGGAGTGCACCGCGACGGTCGCAATGCCAAGCTCCTTGCATGCGCGCTGGATGCGCAATGCAATCTCACCGCGGTTGGCGATCAGGACCTTGTCAAACATGTATTACGGGTCTCGTTGATACGCGGATGGTGGGGCTCTATTCGATGATGATGAGCGGTTCACCGAACTCCACCGGCTGGCCGTTCTCGAAGAGGATGGCTGAGACCTTGCCCGCGTTGGGTGCGGGGATCTGGTTCATCGTCTTCATGGCTTCGATAATCAAGAGTGGGTCGCCCTCCGAGACGCGCGCGCCGATTTCTACAAAGGGTGCTGCTCCCGGTTCCGGCGAGCGATAAGCCGTGCCGACCATAGGCGATTTGACGGCGCCTGGGTGTTTGGCCGGATCCGCGGCTGCGGCTGCAGCGGCCGCGGGCGGCGCGGCTGCGGCGGGTGGTGGCAGGGGCACGGCGGCAATCGGCTGCGCGGAAAGCTCGCGTGCCACGCGGATCTTGAGACCGCTCTTCTCGAACTCGATCTCGCTGAGGCCCGTATCGTCGAGAATTTCGGCGAGCTCGCGGATCAGCCGCTGCTCGGCTCCGGAAGCCTCGCCCTTATCCTTGGCCGTCATACGTTGCTGTCCCTTCTTCTGCGGCTCTTCCTGCGGCCTTGCGCCCTTCCTAGTCACGGTTTTTTGTGCCTGCGAGTGTCTCCGCCATGGCCTCCAGCGCGAGCTCGTAGCCCTTTGGACCAAGGCCGCAAATCACTCCCTTTGCCGCCTGTGAAACATAGGAGTGCTGCCTATAGGACTCACGGCGAAAAATATTGGAAAGGTGAACCTCAATGACTGGTAGCTCCGCTGCTTGCAACGCGTCGAGCAGCGCGATCGAGGTGTGCGAGTAGGCGCCAGCATTAACGATGATACCGGACGCGTTATCGCGCGCTTCCTGAATCCAATTGACGAGTTCGCCCTCGTCGTTGGATTGCCGGAACTCGATTGTGAGCCCGACAGCTTTAGCGCGCGCCTCGGTCCGCGCGCGCACGTCGTTGAGCGACTCATGCCCGTAGACCGCGGGCTCGCGCTTGCCTAGCAAATTGAGGTTGGGTCCGTTGAGGACGTAGATCGGTTTTGCCATGGGTTCCTTCTGCCGCCCAAAATACGTCGGACACTGGCGCGTCCGCGAGCGGAATGGGACCACTCGTGTACCAGCTTTCCCGCACCTGCGAAAGGCCAAGCCGCCGACAGGAATTCGAGGCGATTAACAGAAAGAACAACCTTGCTTGCGCAGCTCGTCGACGTGGGTCGAGAGCTGCTCGTAGAGGTTCTCCGGCGCACCGGGTATGGACCGGTCACCGACGAGGAAGTGCGGTGTTCCATTAACCCCCATTTTTTGCGCAAGAGCCTCCGAATGCGCGATTTCGTCTTTGACCTCGTCGGAGTCCATGTCCGTCCTCATCTGCTCCATATCGAGACCCAGTTCCTCAGCAAGCTTCAGAGCCGATGCTTCATTTGCTCGGCCGCGCGCTTTAAGGAGAGCGCGGTGTAATTCCCAGTACTTACCCTGGTTTCTTGCGGCGAGCGCCACACGCGCGGCCTCAGCAGATCCCTTCGATAGGATGGGTAGCTCTTTGAATACGACGCGCACTTTGGGATCCGACTCCACGAGCTTCACGACGTCGTCCAAGCCGCGCTTGCAGTAGCCGCAATTGTAGTCGAAGAACTCCACCACCGTGATGTCGCCGTCGGGATCGCCTGCAACAGCAGCATTGGGATGCCGGAATAATTCTTTGGCATTTTCCGCGATGGCGACTTTGAGCCTTTCGGCGTTCTCCTTCTGGAGCTTGGCTTCAAGCGCACCTTGTACCTCAACGAAAATCTCAGGGTTTTTGAGGAGGTAGTCCCTAATGATTTGCTCGATTGCCCGCTTCTGGTTGGGGTCGATCTGTCCCGAGCCGGCAGTTGTCGTTGAGCTTGCAGCTTGA
>JAUWCP010000158.1 GCA_030609245.1 Hyphomicrobium sp. | reverse complement strand
AGCGATTACCGAGTTCTTTGCCGAGCCGCACAATGTTCGCGTCGTTGACAGTCTTTTGAAAGAAGTGACGCCTGAGTCGCTTGAGGCCGTCGATGTGTCCTCTGCGGTCACGGGTAAAACTGTCGTTTTTACAGGCACTTTGGAGAAACTGACGCGCAACGAAGCCAAAGCTCAGGCCGAGCGCCTTGGTGCGAAGGTCGCAGGGTCCGTTTCGAAAAAAACTGATTATGTTGGTGCCGGCGCCGACGCCGGCTCAAAGATCAAGAAGGCGCGTGAATTGGGCGTTGCCGTGCTCGATGAGGATGCCTGGCTGAAGCTTGTTGGGAGCGCTCGCTAACTAAAGAATGCTCTGCGGACCTCGCAGGACGCATGGGAGCGCAGGAGAGGTTTTTTGATGTTACGTCGACTGCCGTCGGGAATTCGCCTCGCTCCGCCCTGGCCGATCCAGTTGCTCAACAAGGCGGGCCCACTCGTCAAAGCGCTGGGCCTGTGGCCGCGCTTGGAGCCCAACAAGATGATCGCAGCGGCTGAGCGCCGGTGCAAGCTGTCCAAATGGCCCGAGGCGCATCTAAGAGCGCTGCCGGTAAGGGCGAACGCATTCAACAACGATGCAAAGCTTTCCTTGTTCGGTGCGCTTGCCGTCAAGGACCAATTCATGCGCGGGCTCACAAACTCCTTGAGGTTCGAGAATTTTGTTGAGGAGCATCCCGAGATCCGCGACGAGAAGATCACGCGTCCGCTGTTCGTTCTCGGTCTTCCGCGCACAGGCACCACATTGTTGCAGCGGTTGCTTTGTATGCACGACGGCGCACGCTATCTGCCGTTCTGGGAGGGTTATGCGCCGTTACCCAAAGTTCTAGGAGAGGGTAAGGACGGCAGCGATGGCCGTATCGAGGGGGCAAGGCGTGCGCTTTCGCTCATGAAGTGGCTCTCGCCCGAAATGGACAAGATCCATCCCTTGGACGTCGAGGACCCCGAGGAGTGCTACCTCATCTTCAGGACATATGTGCTGATGCCGCCGGGCTTCGATTTCTCCTATCTGCCGAGCTACTGGAAGTGGTTCAGTGCTCAAGATCATCTCGACGCCTACCGGCTGCACAAGCAGCAGCTGCAAACGTATCAGTGGCTAGACCGGCGTGAGCAGTGGGTGCTCAAGTGTCCCAATCACCTCTCGGGCTTGCAACATTTGCTGAAAGTATATCCCGACGCTCGCATTGTTTATACGCACCGCGATCCCCTGAAGGTTATTCCTTCGCTGTGCAGCTTGGCGGCAGTGGCGTGGAGCATGATCTCCGACGACGTAGATCTCGACGAAGTGGTGGAGTTCGCGATGTCCATGACGCAGCGCTGCCAAGAAGCGGGACAAGCCGCGCTCGAGACTGTTCCGCGAGACCAGATAATCCATGTCGAGTTTGATGAGCTCGTCTCCGATCCGGTCGCCATGGCGCTGTCGATTTATGATCGCTTCGGTTATCGGCGAGACCCGGAGCTTAAGGCTAAGGCATCGAAGTGGTTGCAAGAGAACAAGAGCGATAAGCACGGCGCGCACGCTTACGCCCTGAGCGATTTTGGGTTGACCGAGGAGGATGTGCGCGCGCGGTTGAAGGGGGCTGAGCTCGTCGCCGCGCCCGCGGCGGAATAGCCGGCTTTCTCCAGCTTATAGCGGGGCTGTTGCGGCTTGCAGCCATACGCGCGTCTCCGCGTCGACCTCCGGGCCAACGGTCTCCAGGACACGCGCATGATAGGCGTCAAGCCATGCGGTTTCCGCCGCGCTAAGCATGTCGCGGACGATGAGCCGGTGATCGATGGGTGCTAGCGTCAGAGTCTCGAAGCCCATCATCTCACGGTCCCCGCCCGGCACGACTTGCGGTTCAGTCACGAGAACCAAATTCTCGATGCGGATGCCATAGGCCCCCTCTTTGTAATAGCCAGGTTCGTTTGAGCAGATCATGCCGGGTTCCAGTACGGCCAAGCCTGCGCGCGAAATCGATTGCGGACCCTCATGTACCGAAAGGTAGCTTCCGATGCCGTGACCGGTGCCATGGTCGTAGTCGAGACCGTGCGTCCATAATGCGCGACGCGCGAGTGGGTCGAGGTCGATGCCACGCGTGCCCTTGGGAAAGCGGGCTGTGGCGATTGCGATGTGCCCCTGCAAGACGAGTGTGAAGCGTTCGCGCATTTCTTGCGTAGGTTTTCCGATGGCGACGGTGCGCGTGATGTCGGTGGTGCCATCCAAGTATTGGGCGCCACTGTCGATGAGGAATAACTCTCCCGGCCTGATCTTGCGGTTCGTTGTCTCGTTGACGCGGTAATGCACGATGGCGCCATTGGGTCCGCTTCCCGCGATCGTATCGAAGCTGATCTCGCGCAACTGTTTCGTGGCGTAGCGGTAGGATTCCAACTGGCACACGGCCGCAATCTCATCGATCTCGCCCGATGGCGCCTCTTGGTCCAACCAGGCAAGAAAACGCGTGACGGCGGCGCCATCGCGCAAGTGTGCAGCACCCGCCCCCTTAAGCTCAGCGGCGTTCTTGACGGCCTTGAGCGTGAGGCAAGGATCGGTGGCCGCCGCGATGTGGCCCGCGCCACCCAACGTACGGGCAAACCACCAAGCAGCAGTATTCGGATCGAGCCGCACGCGCTTCTTGGCTTTGCGCAGCGCCTTGAGGCGGCCGGAGAGCGCGCTTGGCGCACTGACCTTGGCAAAGGCCAAATGCGTGCGCGCGGCGCGATCAAGTTTCTCCGGTGCGATGAATAGCTCAGGCTTGCCGTTCTGCGGAATAATGGCGAAAGCGAGCGCCACTGGCGTGTGGGCGATGTCTGAACCACGGATGTTGAACGCCCAGGCGATTGAGTCGCTGAGTGTGAGAACCGCTGCATCGTGACCGTCGGTCTTGAGCCGCTTTTGTGTTGCAGCAATCTTGTCTTGGGCCGAACGGCCGGCGAATTTCAACGGATGAACGCTCACAGGGTTTGCTGGCGGCACAGGGCGCTCTCGCCCCCAGAGACGATCGACGAGGTTGCGTGCGACGGGCTTGAGCGCGATGCCTTTGGTCTTGAGCGCCGTCTCCAGTCGGCCGATTTCTGCTACGGTATGAAGTTTAGGATCGAAGCCGACGGTTTGATTGCGGGAGAGATTTTTGCCGAGCCATTCTGCGATACGTCCTCGCGGCAGCGACGAAACCTCAAAGATATCGGTATCGACCTCGGCGCGGGCCTGCACGCTATAGCGGCCATCGACGAAGAGGGCGGCGGTTTTTCTCGTGACGATCACGAGCCCCGCTGAGCCAGAAAACCCCGATAGCCACTTGAGGCGCTCAGCGCACGGCGGCACGTATTCGCCCTGGTGCTCATCGGCGCGCGGCACGAGGTACGCATTGAGGCCGGCCTGCGCCATGAGTTTGCGCAGCTCCTTGATGCGCTCGGCGCTTAAATTGCGTTGGGCTGGAACTTCGAAGATCTGGAACATGGATCCTTGTTTAGCGCGTCGCGGTGCGCTGGCAAATCCTTACCAGCCCTGTCTGGCTCCTTGTGAGGAGAGCGGGTGCGCGTGGCAATCAACCTCGCTTGATAAGCGTCAAAGTGGACCAGCCCGCGATACGGCGGTGCTCCTTGAGGGCAAACCCCTGCGCTCTATAGGCAGCGATGACGCGAGCCGCCTCCGGGCTTAGAAGGCCGGACAATACCAGAAACCCACCTCGGTAAACCGCTTTTGCAACATTGGATGCAAGCGCGCACAGCGGCCCGGCCAGAATATTGGCGATCACGAGATCGAAGGGGGCCGCATGCCGCAATGCGTGGTGGTCGAGGCCATCGGCCCTGGCTACAGCGATGCGCTGGTCGACCCCATTGGCGCGCATGTTCTGCACCGCTACGGTGACAGACTGGGGATCGACATCCGTGGCGAAGATCTGCGCTTTGGGCAGCGCCCGCGCTGCCGCGATTGCCAGAACACCCGAACCGCAGCCGAGGTCGAGAACATGGCGAAACGACTTCGCGCGCGTCAGTTTGTCGATGGCCAAAAGGCAACCGAGCGTGGTCGCGTGGTGCGCGGTACCAAACGCCTCGCCCGCGTCGATCAGGATCGAATTGGGGCCTTGGGGAACGCGGCCACTGTCGTGGCTGCCGTGTACGACGAAACGGCCCGCGGTCACTGATGGTAGTGCAGCTTGCGATATTGCCACCCAATTGAGGTCGGGCACCGGGGCAACGTTGAGCGGTGGCGGGGGCCGTTCCAAGATGCACTCCAGTCTTGCTGCGACCGCGGCGGCGTCCGGCGTTGTCGCGTAATAGCCTTCGACGCGCCACTTGTCTGGGCCCTCCTCGAACAGCGTCAAGGCTCCGGGGGCGGGCTCGATCAGGTCCTGGAGCGCGCCGCAGATGGAGCGCGCAAGGTCCTGTTCCGTAACGACGAGTGTGAGCTTCGATCCAGGGGCCATGCTTTAAGATCGCACGGAATATGTGCCATGCACCATCAGACGCTTCTTTCCGTCGGGCTGCTCTCAAACACCAGCCCTTCCGCGCTCACGGGCTCGGGAAGTTCATCAAGGAAAGCGTCCCACTTACGGTCGATATGCAGGGCTGCGTCGCGCGGCGACAGCGTATAGAGCGTGCCGTCGGAACGCTCGGTGACAAGTCCATCGGCAATAAGCCGCTCGAGCGCATCGGGTATGTCGAAGTTCACGCTAACGCCGAAACTGGTCGACAGGTATTGCTCTATGGCGACATCGATTTCGGGTAGGTCCTGCCGTCGTGCGGGTTCCTTCGCCAACACCGAGTAAAGCAACATCTCTTCCTTGACGTCTTCCTCGGCGGCCCGCGCCGCGAGCTTGAGCATGACGCCGCGGTTGTCGGCCATGGAGTGGAAATAAAGGTTCTGCGCCATCACCACCATGTAGCGCTGCTTCTGGTTCATGAACGCAAAAGCCTGGCGGATCGCGATGCCGCCCAATCCGAACAAGGCACCGGCTGCGGCAATGGGGTTGGTGGCAAGCAGCGCGATCTTACCGGCAGCGCCAAAAGCGCCGATGCCGAGGCCGCCACCGGCCGTTGCGCCAAGTCGCAGTTTGTCGAATAGCCTGAAATGCACCTTCGTATTGGGAAAGATCATTTCGAGATCGCTTCTCGGAATTTTCTTGAACAGCTTCATGTAGATGTTGTCTTGATGCACCTCGGGCGGCAGTCCGGATCGCGTACGCTTGACGGCGCGCTCGGCCTCCTTGCGGGAAAGCTTCTTCGCTTGCATGACCTCGCGAACGCGTGTTTCGAACGGCTTCAGCTTAAACAGAACGAATAGCCGTTGAAAAATCGGTACCTCGAATTCTTCCTTTAGAAAGAACTTATGCCACCTGCGGCGCTGTTCGCGCTTGGTCGACGCTCCGCGATAAAAGAGCAGCAACTCCTCGAAAGCATCGAGATCGACGTGCAGGTCGAGATGGTAGGCTGAGTCTCTGGTCAGTATCAGCTCTACGTCTGAAGGATCAATGTTTATGTAGTTGGCCTGCTCGAGGATCTGCACCATGCCATCGAGGACTCTCTTCTGCATGATCTTCCGTTCAGCGGGCGTGAACTTGCGCGTCATGAGAAGATCGCTGTCCGGGCTGAACGGTTCGTAGGTTTCCTCCAGCTCGTTCAACCTCGCGTTATATTGCTGCCGGCGCCAGTGATCGAGATAACGGAAGAAGCGTCGCGCATCCCGCGATTGGCCGGAGGGCCACGCTGATGGGGCCGTCAGGCGATCGAGCAGTGCAAAGCGCGTGACGGGAATGAAGCGCTCACGCGGCCGTTCGCTCTTCGCTTCGCCATCGGTGGCAGCCGCTCCATCAGCCGGTGGCTGTTTAGGGTAAAACGACGACGTAGCTT
>JAUWCP010000294.1 GCA_030609245.1 Hyphomicrobium sp. | reverse complement strand
ATTTTGTGCACCCGAGCGAATGTCCGGTCTTGGGGGTAAAGCTGACATCCCTAGCGCCCATCTTCCAGGCCCGCTTCTGACCAAGAGCAAACATCTCGGGGCTCACCGCGCCGAACTAAGTCGTCAACAGCGTTTGCCTGCCATTCGAGAAGCGGCTGGCGGGAGATGCGGGCTGGGTGGCGGCCTTTGCTGGGATCAAGGATACGCGTTGCCACCAGTCAGCTATCAAGTGAACTGCCGATTTCGGCTCAATAGGAATGAAGTTCGGTATAGGTGGCTGCGAGCCCCCGCAACCACCGACGTTCAACCTAAAGAACCGCATGATCGAGGTGCAAACAACGCTGATTGCGACCCCCCGCAATCAGCCACAACATGTCCGCTTTCGGGGGCAAAGCGGACATTTCTCACACGCACCCAGATGAGAGATTGTCCCGGGTTCTAACTGAGAACTGATAACGCTTCGTGGGGCAGACCACTGGTAACCAGTCACGGAGTGACAGACCCAGACCTACTTATGGCCGACGACCATAGAGGTCGACCCTACGAGCGGCTCGACGCGCGTTTCGGAAAAGCCTGCCTCGTGCAACCACTGTTGACAATCGGCTCCCGTGTAGTCGAAACCACCGGCGGTTTCTATCAGCATGTTGAGACTCATGAGGAGCCCGAACGCGTTCTCTCGTCGCGCATTGTCGATGATCGAGTCGTAGACGACGAACGCTCCACCGTCAGGCAATGCCTGATATGCACTCGCGATCAGCGCGCGCTTCTGGCTGAGATCCCAGTCATGAAGGATATGGCCCATGATGACGACGTCAGCTTTGGGGAGTGGATCACGGAAAAAGTCGCCGGCCTGGAAAGTTACACGGTCGGAAAGACCTCTCTCGATTACGAACTCTTCGAAGACCGGTTTCACCTCTGGTAGGTCAAAACCACATGCTGAAAGATGAACGTGGCTCTGCGCGAGCGTCACAGGCACGATGCCCTGGGCGCAGCCGACGTCCACGCAATTCTTGTAGTTGGCCCATGGAAACTTCGCAGCGATAGCTTGGGCGGCGCCGGCGCTAATGGCACTCATGGCCGCGAGAAAGCCCTTCAGCCGATCAGGATCGGAATAGAGCGGCCCAAACAGATCCTGACCTGAGCCCTTGCATTCATTCTGAGGCTCTCCAGTCTTCAACGCTTCCGTGAGCGAGCCCCAAAATCGATAAAGTCGCGCGTTCGCCATTTCGAGTATGCCACCGACATAGCTCGGCTTGGCCCGATCTAGGAACAAATCTGTCGCTGGCGTATTTCGATAAATGCCGTCATCTCGCTCCAACATCTTGAGCGCGACCAGGGCATCGAGAAAATCGCGGGCAGATCGGGCGTGAAGGCCGAGCCGCTGCGAGAGGGCGGCAACGTCCGCCGGCGCCGTGGCTAGCTCGGTAAACAGCCCGAGTTCAACCGCGCTGAGCAACGTTTTCGAACCCCAGAATCGCATGCCCAGTTCGAGAATGTTGTTCGGTGTGGGCACCGTGTTCATGAGCATGCACCGTCGATTTGTCACTCAGAGCGCCGAAGCTATTCCTGTGGTCAGTGCGCTTCAAGCTCCGGCGGATTTGCGAATATGGCTTAGTCCGACCAATGAGTGCGTCGCGCCACCAAACTGAAATACTACGCGCGCAGCCGAGTGTCTGCGTCTAAAGGTAGAGCGGTCCTCCCACGCAGCCAGACACATGCCCGCTTTTGGGGGTAAAGCGGACATCCGCAACGTAACAAAACAGATTTCAACGACCACTTGCGCAGCGAAGACACTGTTGTGAAGTGCGTCGGTTGCTGACCCCGCGTCACCAGTGCGGATGACATATTTATAGCTCCGGCTCCGTCTTGTTCTCGCAGTCTCAGTCAAGGCATTGTCGCGCCGCGAATTCTTACAACTCGATAGCATGGAGAACCCAGTTGAGAACCATTTCGGTTGCAGGGCTAAACAAGCCCGTCTCGGTCATCGGCCTCGGCGCCATGATTTTTCATCTCAACAGCCAACAACGCGACTTCGACCTGCTGGACGCATTCGTTGAGTGCGGTGGCACTTATGTAGATACCGCAGAGGTTTACGGCGTAACCGAAGAGCACGGGTACTCCGAGATTGTCATTGGCGAATGGCTAAGCGCGCGGCACGGCGTGCGCGAGCAGATCATCCTGTCGTCGCAGGGGCTTATTCCAGGTTTCTGCGCGGCACGAAATGGTTCGCGGCCTATAAGATCCCGCGCGCACGCGCATAACCTAAACGGATAAGTCAATTCCCGGTTCGTAGGTAGAAAACGATCAAAGCGCCAGCGTAGTTGAGTACCGCAGCAGGCCAGAGGCCAATGTCGAGCTTGGCTGAGACCGCCATCTCAATCGCCAATGGAAAAATAGCGAGGATGAGCGGGAGGTACAAAAAAGACAGGTGCCTCCGCTCCCAGTTGGCAGCCACATTAATGATCGCGACCAGCGGTAGATAGAGCACGGCCAGAAACAACCAGCCCATTCCTCAGCCTTTCTGACGTTTAGAACTGTTGGTCTGTCAGCGGAGAGGGAACCGCCGCTTTCCAGCAGCACGTAGTAGGCTACCCAATCCATCACACCGTCCGTTGCCGATCCACTCTGGAGCGATTGGATGGTTTCAGAATCGATAATGAGTCCGCGACCGCCCGCCGAGCCGTTGTTTGCTTTTGCATTGGTCGGCGCATCGCCGCCGTTGATCGTCACGTTCGGGTTCCCCGTCACCCACCATAGCGTGCCCGGATGGTCTGAATGTCCGCTTATGGCACTTAGCGGACATTTTGTGCGCCCGGCCGTATGTCCGCTTTCGGGGGTAAAGCGGACATTTTTGATGCGCGCTCAAATGTCTGCTTTTGATGCTGTGGACGGCTCCTCACCCGGCATCCGTCGCCGCCAAATTCCTGTCTGGCGGAAACCGCT
>JAUWCP010000204.1 GCA_030609245.1 Hyphomicrobium sp. | reverse complement strand
CGTGCATTGGTTTCTGCGCACCTCACGAGCGAGGGGTCGCGTTCATCCTTATATCCGTGCGAATGGCGAATTAGCCCGTTAGACTTACCCACGGAGGTCAACCGCAGATCGTTTCGAGGGAAGATAGGGTCGCCGGTTGAGGACCAATAATTTGCTCAGAGGGGAGAGAGCTTATTGGTCCTCACTCTCCTCTTGCGGGGCCATCGTTTTAGACAGCATGGATCGGACGCAAGAATAGCGTCACACGGGCCATGTCGGCTCGGAGCAAAGGGCTGGGAATCTGCCAGCTTGGGTCGCGTTGTTGTCTAAGGCGCAGACGGCTCTTCTGGTTGAGCGGGTGCATCAGCGGCCGGAGCAGGTTCCGTTGCAGGTTCAGGCGAAGCGGGCGGCGTGGCCTCGGTTGGTGCCGGTGCCGTTTCTTCGGCTGGTGCCGGTGCCGTTTCAACGGCTGGTGCCGATGTCGTTTCAACGGCAGGTGTCGGCGCTGTGTCGACCTTAGGCTCGAGGTAGAAGCGCCACACAAACCAACCGATGACACCAAGCACGATAATGTAAAGGATAACTCGGACAGGCGTATTCACTGGACAGGTCCCTCAACTCAGTAAGTTTAGCGGCGAAGCATAGGCGATTGGGCCAGTCAATCAAGCGAAACGACAACCGCAAAGGATACCAAGGCATCCAGGGCGCTGGAGTATCACCCGTATTCGTTATCTCGGATATGTGCCTATCGGGAGCGACGATCGGGTTTGTCACTTGTGTTCTTCACCAGACATAAAGATCGCGCGTTTCGCGATGTCTCCGAAAACTCAGCGACGATCGCCAGTCTGAATACGGCTCATAATTGCAACGTTGGGCAACAATCGCTTGAGGGAGGTGGCAAGGGCCCCCCTCTTTCTCTAGTGTGCACGCACTTGCCTGACGATCATGGGGGGAGCCAATGGTGCGGCTTCTTGTCTTTGCTCTTTCGCCGATTCTATGGGCCACTGATGTCGGCGCCGACCGATACAGCGATTGCAATCAGTCTGCTGACCCGGTCCGCTCGATTCGCGGCTGCACGGCGATCATCGATCGCGGAAAGCGAGAAAGCCAGAAGAACAGAGTCGTCGCCTATTGGAGCCGGGGCAACACCTACTACCTGAAGCGCGAGCTTGACGAGGCAATCGCCGACTACAACGAGGCGATCAAGCTCAACCCTGAATTCGCCTTAGCCTATTATGGACGGGGCAGCGCCTACAAAGACATAGGTGAATTTGTCCGCGCCATTGCGGACGCCGACAAGGTCATCGAGATCAACCCTCAGGATCCCGAGGCTTACGCCAACCGGGGCGGCGCCTACGTGGCAAAGGGCGACAAGGAACGAGCCATCGCCGATTATCGTAAGGCACTTCAGATCGACCCGTCGAACCAAATGGCCACGGTCGCCCTCAAGGTATTGGGCGTAACGCCCTGAAGCAGGACTAACCTCTTGTGAGGCTGTGTCTTTCGCCTGTTGTTTCAAGCGTTCAGCCTTCAAGCCTCGAACAGCGCTGTTGCCGCGTCATCCACAGCAAAAGAAGACCAGCGTATCTGGCAGGCTTCGCATCGAAAGTGAATGCCGCTATGTGAGGCGCGTGCTGCGGAGCAAGCCACGCTTGGGCAGCACACGCTGGCCCGGATGGCCTTCCCCTCAAATCTTCAACAGCTGTCCGGGCCTTCCTTTGGCGACAACGTCAACTTCCCACAGATTGCGCGATAGCGCGTCACGTTATCGCCGTCATTGCTAATGAGGCTGACCCAACTCCCCCCGATCTTTGGCCTTACCCCGGTCAGCGTAGATCGGAGGCAAGAGGGCGTCTCCTGCTACGAGGCGCCCTCACCATAGGTCTCAGCGCTCTCCAACATAGCCTTCAAAGAGTCGACGCCACATAACGGCCACAACGCCGGCGTCACCGTGGGGCGCATACGTCTCATCGAAATGGAAATCCGTCGTTTCGCGAATGTGTTGCCTAGCAAGCCACGCTTGAGCGACACGCCTGGCCCGGATGGCGTCAGCCACCATCCGGGCTTCTTCTATGAGAGCGGGGCAGCGGCGCATTTTTGGAAAGAAGACTTGGAATCTTTGTCGGCTCGGCGGCCATCCGCCGCGATCATCCGGCGGGCAGGGGTCGTCTGCAGCCGCCCAAGGCGACCTCGGCAACCGTTGGGGCGTCGACAAGGCAACTGTTTCCAAATGGGTTTCCGAATGGGAACGCAGGCAACTGATCTCGGCTCGGCAACAGTTCGGGCGCTGCAAGCAACTGCAGCAAGCCTAAGCACTCAACCCCGACGCTCATTCGGCGTCGGGGCTTTTTGCTCTCGGAAACGCTCATGCCATACTGGCTTTGGGACGGCCGATCTTTTCAGGCAGGCTGATGTCATGGCCAGAAACAGTGTCCCCGATGGGAGCCACACATGCGGTTCTTTGCACTCACGCTGATACTTCTGCTTGTGGGGGCAGGCGCTCAGCGACTCTTTGCAGGCGACACCACAGAGGAAGCAGAAATCGTCGTCATCAGGCCTGCCGCCAGCATCAGTTCCAAGCAAGGCTTGCCCGTCTTTCAGGGCATCTCGGGCCAAAACGCTGGCGCAAAGGGCATCTCGATGAACCGAGTTGTCATCCCGCCGGGCGGCGCGGCGCGGGCGCACGTGCACAAGGGCTACGAGTCGGTCGTCTACCTCGTCAAGGGGCGCGTGAAGACCCTCTACGGTACGGGATTGAAAAAGAGCGTGATCACCGAGAGCGGTGACTTTCTCTACATTCCAGCCGATCTGCCGCACAAGCCGATCAACCTGAGCGACACGGAGGCGGCAGAAGCGATCGTCGCGCGTACCGATCCCAATGAGCAGGAAAGCGTTGAACACGTCGCCGAACCAGAGCCCGCGCATAAGTGACCGGCGGATCACTTCTTGGTCGGGGATTGTTGCTCCTCGGCAGAGTGATAAAGCCGCCGGATCTCATTAATATCGACGGTGGGCTTGGGCCAAATGGGGTCCATCTCTTCCAGCGTGTCGGCAATGATCTGGGAGACGGCAAGGTTGCGGAACCATTTGCGATTGGCCGGGATCACGTACCACGGTGCGTACGACGTTGAGCATTTGTTCAGCGCGGCCTCGAACGCGGCGACGTAGTCATTCCAACGCTCACGTTCGGAGTAGTCGGCCTCGGAGATCTTCCACTGCCGTCCAGGGTCATCAAGGCGCCGCTTGAAGCGCTCGAGCTGTTCTTCCTTCGAGATATAGAGGAAGAGCTTGATGATGGTGGTGTGGTTTTCGACGTGGAGTAGACGCTCCCAATTGTTGATGAACTCATCCCGGGCCTCCCACGTGTGCGCCGGTACGAGATTGTGGACGCGCACAAAGAGCACATCCTCGTAGTGTGATCGGTTGAAGATAGCGATCTCACCCTTTTGGGGCGCATGTGCGTGAACGCGCCACAAGAAATCATGGCCAAGTTCTGTAGGGGTCGGTTGTTTAAAGCCCGTCACGTGAACGCCTTGCGGGTCCATGGCGCTGATCACGTGCCAGCAGGTTCCATCCTTGCCCGCGCCATCTATTCCCTGGAGCACGACGAGTAGCGCCTTGGAGCTATCGCCATAGAGCGTCCGCTGAAGTTTGCTGATCTTGTCTCGATAGTGATCAAGGTCTTCTGCAGCGTGTTTTTCCGACTCGTGCTTGCCGTGGTAGCCGGCATCGAAATTCGACAACTTCAGCTTGTGGCCCGGTTTGACCAAGAACTCTTTGCGGAAATCCACGCGCTCCTCCAGCAGTAGAGCGACCCATTCCTCTCCTACCTGTCACAAACCCTATGACCACTGAGCGACAAACATCGCCGGGTCGAGTGCCAAAGGTTAGCGGCCTATGGAGTCACGGTCGACGTGAGCACCTGCCACCCGGCAACCACGTTGCCCTTGGGTGCGGCGTCATCAAGATTGTAGAGATCGTTGCGGAATTCAACGACGCCGTTTGTTACCCATGCCGTCAGGTAGATGAAGTGAACGGGCACAGGGTGGGCAAGCTTTATGGTTTGCGGCTTGCCACTCGCGACTACAGCCTGAATCCGTGCCGTGGTCCAGCTGCCTTGGCCGGCGATGAGCCAATCGGCGACATTGAGAAAATTTTGCAGGCGAACGCAGCCCGCACTGTATGCCCGCTCAAAGTAGCCAAACAGATTCTTCATCGGCGTATCGTGCATGTAGACAATGTGCTTGTTGGGCATGTCGAAACGGAGAACTCCAAGCGCATTCTGCGGACCAGGGTCTTGGCGAAACACATAACGCGTGGCTTCGGGGCCCCACCAGTTGACGGTGGAGGGATCGACTTCGTCACCGCCGAAGGTCGAGAAAACGCGGATGCGTTCTTTGTACAGGTATGAAGGATTCTTACGTATGGCGGGGATG
>JAUWCP010000300.1 GCA_030609245.1 Hyphomicrobium sp. | reverse complement strand
CGTTGTCCTCGATCTTGTCCAACAGCCCCAGCGCGTCGATGTCGGCGACGATGCGCTTGCGCGCCTCGAAGCGATCAAGCCCGCGGTAGGCTTCGGGCGCGTTCTCGTTGATCTGCGCGTGCTCGTCGAAAATGTTGATCTGCGCCAAGTCGTGCCGCTTGCCGACCTCAAAGTCGTTGAAGTCGTGCGCCGGCGTAATTTTCACCGCGCCGGAACCCTTCTCGGGGTCGGAGTATTCATCCGCAACGATGGGGATCTCGCGCCCGACGAGTGGCAGCAGCACCGTCTTTCCGACGAGATCTTTATAGCGCTCGTCGTCCGGATGCACGGCAACGGCCGTGTCACCGAGCATCGTCTCAGGCCGCGTAGTTGCGACGACGATGAATTTTGCCGGGTCGTCCTTCAATGGATACTTGAAGTGCCAAAGGTGGCCTTTGGTCTCCACCTGGATGACCTCCAGGTCCGAGATTGCCGTCTGGAACTTGGGATCCCAGTTGACGAGACGCTTGTCCTTGTAGATGAGGCCCGCATTGTAAAGATCGACGAATACCTTGAGGACAGCCTGCGACAACCCCTCGTCCATGGTGAAGCGTTCGCGCGACCAATCACACGATGCGCCGAGCCGCTTGAGCTGATTAAAGATGGTATTGCCACTTTCCTCCTTCCAGGCCCAAATCTTCTCAACGAACCTCTCGCGCCCAATCGTTTGCCGGTTCGGCTCCTGCCGCTCCATCATTTGGCGCTCGACCACCATCTGCGTGGCGATGCCGGCGTGATCGGTGCCAGGTTGCCAGAGCACATCCTTTCCGCGCATACGCTCGAAGCGGCAAAGCACGTCTTGCAGCGTGTTATTGAGGGCGTGCCCCATGTGCAGCGAGCCCGTCACGTTGGGCGGCGGGATGACGATGCAAAAGGGCTCAGCGTCCTTGCGCTCGGGCCGGCAGCATTTGAAGGCGTCCGCTCCTTCCCACTCGGCATGGATGCGCGGCTCGATCTCGGCGGGCTGATAGGTCTTGTCGAGCATAAGGTCGGAAGTTCTCGGGGGAAGGCAGTAGGTCCAGCGGTCCTACGCTTTCCGTTCCCAAAATGTCAACGGGCGCACTCCAGCAGGGCGCCTACAACAGCCTGCGCAAGTTGCGCAATCTGGGACATGGGGCTGGGCCGGCCGCGCCCACAAATCATGCCTTATCGGTGCCTTCTCCGGTCGTCTCACTACTGTCGAACTCACTGCGCAACGCTTCTTCGACGATGCGCGGCATGTTCTCGGAGAGCCATTGACGCAACATCGGACGAATGAGCTCAGACGCCGCCGTGTCGAGCTTACGCGGCGGTGCGGCCGAATTGCCTGGCTTCTTTCCGCTGGAGACGCCGTGAACAAAGGCGGCGCCCGACGTGAATGCCGATGTCTCTGACTTCTCCCCGCTGGTGACGCCGTGAACAAAGTTGGAGCCTGACGTGAATACCGACAATGAGGATGGATCGTTCTTGACCAGGTCAACAACCGCATCGAGGAGCCCCTCGGACGGCGGGGATGCGGAGCCCGGTTTCGCGGCTGCGCGCACGGACGCATTTGTCTCAGAACTCCGTAAGGAGCGCAGCACAGCATCGCCCAGTATGCCGGAATCGAGAGCGGCGGCCGCTGTGTCCCCAGCACGCTTGACAGTGTGCTTGGAGGCTTCCTTCGGTGTGCCCCTCCCAGAGTCGTCCGCGCGAAATGCTTCAGATTGGACCGGCTGCGATCCGAGTAGCGAGATCGTTGCGCCATTGGCAGCAGGGGGAGGAGAATCCACATTCGACAGCCGCGCACCGGACTTGTCCAACAGCGCGGCGGCGACGGCCTCCGGCGACGGCGCGTCGGCGACAAGCGGTTCTTCCACTTTCTTGCCCCGCGCCTCCGACGCCGCGCTGGCCCTTGCTTTCTCTAAGTTCGCAACCAGAGAGCTGACCTTGGCTGCAGCGGGTTTGGTCCCCATCGTGTCCTTAGGCGTTAAGGCCGAGCGCACATCGCTCTTCGGGCCAACGGTACCCGAGCCGAAAGGCTCAGCGGCCCCAACGGAGGGCTCATTCCGGTCCAAGGATGGGTCGGTCGAACCAGTTTTATCAGTTGAAACCGGACGGCCCTCGGCCGCACGGTGTCCGAAGGGCACTGTTGCATCGTTTGCCTGGGAAGCCGCCTTGTCAAAAGCGCTTGCGCGTCCTGGGGCGTGAGCGGCAGGCTGAGGCTCTCGCCCTCCGGAAAAGGTGGCTAGTGGCTTCGAATTTGGCAAAGGACCCTGCGTGGACCATGGACGTTCATTCAAAAGCCGCGTGATATTGTCTTCCAGGCCGCCCTGTTGCGACCCATTGGCGAGCTGCTGCGCCTCAGGCACACTGAAGGAGAATACTGTCCGGCCGATTTGATCAGGGACTGGGCGGGGGCCAGCCGACTCTTCCGAAATCATCTTACGGATGGAAGTCAAAATATCTTCCATGCTCGGCTCGCCGGCGGACAGTGGTTTGGTCATGGCCTACCTCTTTCACACAACGCACGACCTGGGCCCGCGATCGCCAGCACGCAGGCTACAGGCACTACTCGGTTTTACAAACGACGTGGACGGCTCTTCAACGCACTGGCGCCCCCTCATTGTGGTTTCCCCGCCAGGGCGCGAAGACATCTGCTAGGGCAGGCGGCCGCGAGCGGGGTCACGCAGACAAGGCTAGCCGCGATCCTTGGCAGCGATGTGGCAAGACGGCGCAAGTTTTGCCAAAGGCGCCAGATTATTTCGCGGGGGCGTAGCCGGGATCGCTGGCCTCGAACGTTTCGTGGCGGCCATCCCCATGCGTGATGCTGAGCCCAAACCACTT
>JAUWCP010000097.1 GCA_030609245.1 Hyphomicrobium sp. | reverse complement strand
AAGCAGACCGGCGCCATGACGCAGTGCACGCGCGACGATGGCGTATGGGCCTGCAAGCCCATGGCCGACAGTCAGCACGAACTCCAGAACGAGATCGAAAAGCTACGGGCCGAGAACAAATCGCTGCGCAAACAGGTTGACGAATTAGAAGAAACTCTGGGGATCGGTCCGGAACCGCCCGATGAGGCCGGGCCAACCACCAAGTTCGAGTTGCCGTCTGAGAAGGACGTGGATCGAGCCTTCGACTATCTGGAGGGCATGCTGAGCAAGCTACGCGAACGGATGGAAAAATTGGAAAAGCAGCACGACGGCCGCGGCGAAGGCACGCCGCTTTAGAGCGCCTATCTATGCGATGACCGGGACGAGGCAATCAATGTCTGTGGCTGGGCTTGGGCAATCCTTTCAGACACTTGTTGTCGAAACGCGCGGGCCAGGCCTCACCGAGGTGACCGCAGATGTTCGTACGTGGCTCAACGAAATCGCGGCGAGCGATGGTCTATTGACCCTCTTCATTCGGCACACGTCGGCGTCCCTACTTATCCAGGAAAACGCCGACCCCAACGTGCACACAGACCTCATCAACGCGCTCGATCGCTTGGCGCCGCGCGATCGCCCTTACGTTCATGACACTGAGGGACCCGACGACATGCCGGCCCACATCAAGGCGGCAGTCACGGCGACCTCGTTTTCCATTCCCGTCAAGGATGGGCGTATGGCGCTTGGCACGTGGCAGGGGATCTATGTCTTCGAGCACCGCGACCAGCCGCACCGCCGGGAGATCATGCTTCACTATCTCGGTGCTTGCAGCGCACGTTGAGACGGCCACACCGGCTTCATTATCGATCCCGGTTCTTAAGTCGAAGCAGCCGCATCTCCCGGTCGTAGATGACCTCGCCGCCGGGGACGCGCATCTCGCGCACAAGTTCAAGGACGCTACGAGTGGGAGCCGGCGTGGCGAGACTGGCGAGGATGGTTCCAAGCACGCTGGCAGGGATACCCAACAGACCGGCAAGGGCGCCGTCCAGGCCGATTGCCGAACCGGCCAGCATTGTAACGACCGCAACGCCAAATCCCGAGGCTAGTCCGGCCATGGCGCCAAAGGCATTCATACGCTTCCACCAGATCGACAACGCGAGAACAGGAAATAGCGTGGAACCGGTGAGCGCCAGGCAAGTTAGCAAGAGTGACAGCGCATCTGTCGGCGCCACTAGCGCCATCGATCCACCAAGTATGGCAACCACGCCAAAAGCGATGCGCGCCACCCAGACCCTCGGCTCGCTCGGCAGCGGCTCCCACGAAAGCCCGTTGATCACATCTTCGGCGATAACATTGCCGAGCGCACCCACCACAGCGCCCGCCGCGACGAGCGCCGCCGCGACGGCGCCAGCCGCAGCAAAATAGGCGAATACGTTCGGCAGCCCAGCCGCAATCGGCAGACTAAGGAATACCGTATCGCGCCAGAAGCTGAAGCTCGCGACGACAAGCCTTGTCGAGCGCGTATCGATCTGAGCAAAGCCGAGTTCGGTCAGTTGCTGCAGCCAGTCAGGTACGGTGGTGGAACCCGCAGCAGCGACGATGTCCATCACGTAGTCGCGCATGAATACCGACACGGAAGCGACCGTCAGCATCACCAAACTGAAGAACACGGTCGCCCAACCGAGCGATTTGCGGGTCTCGTAGACGCCGGGTGTCATTGTCACGCGCGGCAACAGCCACGGCGCAGACGCCACGCCGGCGGCAACGGTCAACATCGCCACGACGAATGCGGCAGGGCCAACATTCCCGAATGGCTCGGTGAAGCGCTTGGCTATGGGCAACATGCCATCCCCAGGAAGCATGAAGGCGAAGCTCGACGCCTCAACGATGGGTACCCCCTGGATCACCTCGTTGCGCACCAGCTCGCGCAAGAGCGGACCATGCGTCAACTGGGGCAAGGGAAAGTTGGTGGCCATGACGGCGACGACCGCCACAGGCACCATGAGCGCAAGGATTGCCGCGATCGCTTGTGCACTGCTCGTCCATGTAAACGAGCGCATCCCGCCCAATACCAGGCCAAGAACGATGCAAAACGTCATCAACACGACCATAAGGCTCTGGGGCTGGCCGACGAGCCAAGCGGCCACGAAGGCCCCAATTCGCAGCTCGGCTGCAAGGAGGAGGAGCATCGGAACAGCGATAAGCGCGGCACATAGAATGCGCACCGAACGACTGTCGAAGCGGCGACCGAGATAGCTCGGGACCGTGAACATGCCAAACTTGCGCAGGAACGGCGCCAGCATAACCGCCATCAAGACGAGCCCGGCAAGCCCGCCAATGACAATAAAAAGGGCGTCAAAACCAATGATGAAGAACACGCCGGTCATCGCGACAATGCCGGTCGCCCCCATCGCGGAGCTGGCGATCCCAAGCCCGGTATAGCCGGCCGGGACGCGCCTTCCGACAACGAAGAAGTCAATCGGATCTTTCGTGAAGACTGAAGCGGCAATGGCCGCGTAAAGCAACAATGGTCCGATGAGCATGACCCATCTCAGCGCCGCATCCGGCGTGCCAAGTTGCTCGAAGATGATGAGCAGTAAGACGAGCCCTGAAAGTGCGCTGACGAAGATGCCAAAATAAGTGCCAAGCCGCGGGTTCACCAGGCGAGAGCGAGACATAAGCGACATGGAGATGGACCTACCGGCCTAAGCTAGATGTCCTCGTGAGCGCCGTGCCAATGATCAACGGCGTCCTGGCGATTGACGAAGCTTGCCACCGTGAAGATGGCGATCACCGCAATGCCGTGTGCAGACAAGAAATACCCCAACGGAAAACCGAGGAACTTCTCGCTATTCAGGCTTTCAGCATAGAGCGGCAGTGCGATAATCACGGCGAAAAACGGCACAACGCTCGCCAACATCTGCCACTTGGTGTGCCGCCAATAGGGTTTGCGTTCCTTACGCTCGATCATGCTAGCCCCTCATTGAATTTTTGCCCGCCCCGGGGCGCCGCGCCGCTCAGCACTCCAAAACACGCCAACAGTGCGACGCATCTATGGCGCGGAACCCGCGCCATCGGCCCTTTGGCCCATTTGGCCGCAGACGGCCACTAGCCTAGCATCCAAGGCCCACAGCCTCACCCATTCCGACCATCTTCTTAGAAAGGATCGAAACGTATGTGGCAAGAATTCAAAGAGTTCGCAATAAGAGGCAACGCGCTTGATCTTGCCATTGGCGTGATCATAGGGGCCGCCTTTGCCCCGATCGTCGCAACGCTGGTCGCCAACATCTTGATGCCAGTGATCGGCTATGCCGCGGCCGGCATCGATTTTTCCAGCCTGGAAGTCACACCCGTCGAAGGGGTCAATATCAAGTACGGGCTGTTCCTCAATGCGCTGGTCCAGTTCCTGATCACTGCACTGGCGCTATTTTTCATCATCAAAGGCATCAATGCGATGCGCAAGCCAGAAGCCGCACCCGAGCCTGCAGCACCGCCGCAGTCCGAGGTCTATCTCAAAGAGATCCGGGACGCGCTCGTCAAAGCGAAGTAGTCAGCCTCACGAGCAGCTACCGCCGCCGAGAACGCAGAACTTGGCGCAATGGGAGTGGCAGAGCTTCACAGCTCCATTCGCGAACATGCCACCGTTTGCTTCCGCGGCGGCGGCAAGCGTCGTCCCCATCTCGAATGCTCTATCGTAGGGCAGCAACGTGCATGGCAAGACAACCGGCGCTGCGGCTCCCTTGCGCTTCACGATCATACGGGTCGACGAGCACATCACCTCGCTTGGGCTCTTGTTCAAGATGCCCCAGCAGCGGGTGGTGATCTCAGGCACATCGTCGGCACCATCCATCTCGGGAAAGAGCATGAGCCGCGCGGCATCGTTTGGTTCGATACGCCAACCGTGTTCTTTGATCAGAGCGGCATAGCCGGCGCGTGCGTCCACCTCATCCTCGCCCCAGCACGTCCGCCCAGCGATAGCTATTTGGAACTCTCGTGCAGACAGCCAATCCATTCCTTGCAGCGTGATCTCCCACGTGCGCGGGCCGCGCTCTGTTTCGTGCAAGGCGCGCGTATAGTGATCCAGACTGACGCGAAGGGTGAGCTTACCCTTGTAGGTCTCATTGAGTTGCTCCAGGCCAAGTTTTAGGCGTGGCCGCTGCATGGGCAGCATTGCGTTGGTCAGCACGAGCACCTCAAAGCCGCGCGCCAACCCATCGGCAAGCATGTCGAGGATGTCAGGGTTCAAAAAAGGCTCACCGCCCGTGAACCCGATCTCGCGCGTGCCCAGCGCTTCCGCCTCTTGCAGGAAGGGCTGCACCTCCGCTGCGGTCAGGTAGACGAGGCGATCATTGGAGGGGCTCGACTCGATATAGCAGTTCCGGCACGTAATGTTGCAGAGCGTACCGGTGTTGATCCAAAGCGTCTGCAGACCATCAAGCGATACGGTCGCGCGGGGCTCGCCGTTGGCGGTCCAATCTGGATCTGCGAATTTCTTGCGCGCGAGCGTGCGTGGAGCGGTGGTGGCAAGCGACAAAGGCGTGCAATCCTCAAATTGGCCTCAAATTGGGCGCGGCCGAGTATGGCGCGGTGCCCTAGCATGGGGCCGGTTGCGACCAAGCACAACATTGGGCGGCCAATAGGGCGTGGCCGTGCCAGCCCCGCCGCAAGCCGACACAACCACACTTGAGCTTTTCGCAGGGCAATAGGATATGTTACATCGGGCCGGAGCGCGGGCGTAGTTCAGTGGTAGAACGTCAGCTTCCCAAGCTGAATGTCGTCGGTTCGATCCCGATCGCCCGCTCCACTCTTCCTGCATTTTCTCAGTGACTTAGGCTCAAAAACGCTAACGATGGGGCTCATGAGGCATGATCGCTTTCGATGCCTTGCTGGGTCGGCAGTTCGTGATCCAGAGCGGGAGTTGTAGTATTGATCTTCAGATATCAGCGGTACGAGAATGTGTGTTTTGGGAGCGCAAATATGACTCATGAACGAAGGCGCGGATACCGGATAGAGATTCAGGGCCCCCAAAAATCAACAACTGGCAACAAGGAGTTGTCCTCTGACAGTCGTACTCTAGCAGCGGAGTCAGATGAAAAGGAAGTTCTGCTGATTGATGAAAAAATTGTGCCTTATTTGAAAACACCAGAAGGTTATCGAATTTATTTCCAGCCTCCCGCAGCCGACCTTCTCGAAGCAGCTCGGAGTTATGTTGATACACAGCCCGAGAAGCCGGAATGATCCGTGCGAGCTTCACCCATCTCAGCAGCGATGAACGCGACGCACTTGGTGCAGCGTTCAATCATCTCTGGAGCAATGAAACGATAGAATCTAATGCAAAATTGCACGATGATAATTTTTACAACGGAATCCATTGGGGACCCGCGTTTCTACCTTGGCACAGAGACTTTCTTGGAAAGCTCGAAATAGCACTGCAGAAATTTGATCCGACTATCGCCTTACCGTATTGGGACTGGGCAAAGCCAGATGCCCAAGATATCGATATTTCGCCATGGAAGGAGTTTTTTGGCGGACGCCCCAATATTGATGGTAAATTTGACCACTGGACCTACAGTCGCAATACCACCTCGGCAGGCTGGAATCTTCCATCTCTGAGTGATGTAGTGGGTGAGTTAGAAGCCGATTCCTATTTGAGATTCCGTTCATTGGAAACTGGTAGCCACGTTCCTGCACACACATGGACCGGTGGAACGATGGCTAGTGGACGTTCTCCACTTGATCCGCTGTTTTATTTGCATCATTGCAATCTCGATAGGTTGTGGGCGATCTGGCAATTAAACAATCCTGCCTCTGTTCAATACGAGCACACGGGTTCCCTTCCAAGCGACTCTGTGCCGCAAGCTCGAGTGCCAATTGATTCGGAGATGATTGGGGGGGCAACACCAGCCTCAATGCTTGACCATGCTGCGCTGGGGTACACTTACCAACGCGATAGAGAGCTGGAGGAGGCTTGGTTTGCAAAAAATGGTACGGCGCTTGTTACGCACGTTGACCCCTTGATCGCTTAACGCACGCCGTAGATGTTGCCGATGACTTCCCACCTATCTGCCACTTATGCGCCAGGTGGTTCAGGAGATTGTATGAAAGTCCATGCAGGGTACGAGGTCATTCGACGTGGCTGACCTACATACTCGCTTGCATACTCACACCGCGCACCCTTCATAAATCGCTGTTATTGCAAGGCATTATATTGCAGATTAATTTGGTCAACAGCTTCCCAAGCTGAATGTCGTCGGTTCGATCCCGATCGCCCGCTCCACTCCCCTTAGGGCCGTTAGGCGGCCTCAACAGCAGCCCCCGCCATCGTAGAAGTAGGTCGGTCCCGAGATCAGCAAATCGTCGCGCCCAAGTGCTGCGAGCGCGCCGGCAGTCTTGTCGCATACGGCCAGCGGCTGGTTCTGCGCCAGCGTATGCCCTTTTCCGTCGTCAAAGAATTCCGCGTCACCGTAGTAGATCGCGGTACGTCCGGTGAAGACGCACGGACCGTCAGCCGACATCGGATCCTTGATTGCGCAAATCTCCACGCTCTCGATCGGAATGAGGTGGTCGGTGGGATAGTGGCGCGGGTCGAGCACGCGATAGGGACGCTTTGCGCGCACCTCGATAGTGCCAAAGCCGACGGCGGTCAGCCGCTTGATGTAGGCGGCAAGCGGAATGGCGCCGGTCAAGCACATTGCGCGCAGGCGCTCGTCGCGCCGCAGTTCTTCGGGCATCTCCACATCGCAAACGGGATCGGAGAGGATGAGCCGTCCGCGTGGCTTTAGAACGCGATACATTTCGCTCAGCGCCCGCTTCAGGTCATCGTCGTAAAAGATGTTGAAAAGGCAGTTCTGCGCAGCGACATCGATTGTCTCATCCTCGATGGGAAGATTGAGCGCATCGCCTTTGCGCAACTCGACGAACGAAGACTCATACCAGGCATTTTGCCGTTCCGCCTCGTCAAGGTTCTCAGCACACACTGTGAGCATCTCATCGACCACGTCGAGCCCGATGATGGAACCTTCTCTGCGGCTGAAGTAAGCGAACTGCAAAACCTCCATGCCGCCGCCGATTCCTACGTACAGTACGGTCGGACTGCCGACGAGATCGCGCGGATTGACGGTACTGCCGCAGCCGTAATTCATCTGCAGCATGCGGTTCGGGATAGCGAGCTCGGGCAATTGCCAGATGGGGGTGGTGGTACAGCACAGACCCTGGTCGGGATTGAGGGCCGCTTCTTTATAGAGATTACGTGTCGTCGAGTGATACATAGGGTCAATCCCTCAGTCTGCGCTGCGGTTCACGTGGCGAAGTCTAAAAGCATGTAGGTTGCTGCCGCAATGGCTGCGGCAATTGGCAGCGTCAGAAGCCACGATACAAGGATGGTCCCGACAACGCTTTTGTTCGCCGATCGATTGACGATACCGATACCGGTTATCGAACCAACAGAAACGTGCGTGGTCGAGACCGGCATACCGAATTTGCTGGCGAAGATGACGAGGCCCGCTGTGACCAGATTGGCCGTCAGCGCCTGCCCGTCGTTCATTCCCGATATCTTCTTGCTCATAGTGTGCGCGACACGTTTAGCCTGCAACAACCCGCCCATCGCCATAGCGAGGGCAATCGCGACCATGCTGTGTCTTATGTCAAGCGCCTCCACTACCAGCAAGAGACCGACAATCTTTGGCGTGTCATTGAGGCCGCGCGCAAAGCTCACCGCGCCAGCACTCACGTAGTGTGCAGAATCGACCAAGCGCTGCGCGCTTACCCCGAGAAAGTGGCCGTTGTACTTGTCAACGCACTCGTTCTTTGCCCCTATCGTCACGGAGACGCCTGCATGCACATCGCTCACCGCATAAAGGGCGGCTTCGCCGCCAAATTGTCGAATGGGAACAAATTGGCTCGGCCCAACGCAGACACAACTCTCCTTCTCGATACCAAGCGACGTCGTCACTTTGTGCGCTACCTTGTAGAAGGGCATTGTCAGCAAGATCGCAACTAAGGGGCTTAAGAGTAGGGGGAGTAGGAACACGCCGCCAAGCAAACTTAGGTTGACGTCGCTTCCCGCGGCCACAAAACCTGTGCCGGCAAGCGCACCAATCAGCGAATGCGTCGTGGAAATCGGCAAGGCGACAACTGTCGCCAGCATTACCGTCGCGCTCGCGCCCACCGCCACAGAAAGCAGGAAGCTCGGATCTCTGGCTATAACGTCCGGGACAAGACCCTTGCCTGAGAATGCTGTGACAAGCTCTGCCGCCAAGAACACCGAACTGATGGCTCCAGCCAAGGTGGCGAGGGTGGCAACGGTCAGCGCCTTGTTGTAGCTGGCTGTGTTGCTGCCGTAGAGCGTCGCCACGCCCTTGAAGTTATCGTTGGCACCGTTCGAGTAGGCCAAGAAGAAGGTGGCGATGAAGAGTAGTGCAACAAGCAGCATTCGA
>JAUWCP010000087.1 GCA_030609245.1 Hyphomicrobium sp. | reverse complement strand
CTTTGAAAACTATTTGGCGCGCTCAAACGGGTTGAGCGCGCTGATCGTCCGTCACGCAGTTCTCCAAATCGCCTAGAGCCCGATCGTTTCACTTGGAAACGCTTAGTGCATCCAAGTGAAACGTAAATCAGTCTCTACACTTTTGATTTAGAGTAAGATTCACGTTCTTGTTGGCGACCTCCCGGGCTTGGTGAGTGGTTCCATCAAGAACGATCTTGCTCTAGTGCGTTATTGCCGGTGCCACCGAGCGCTATGCCCACGAGAGCTCTGCGGCGAAAAAAGGAAGGCCCCGGATCGTTCTCGATCCGAGGCCTAAGTGGGAGTGCTTCAAGAGGAGGGAGAGTTAAGTAATGAAATAGACCAATAGTTGGAGTGTTAAAGTGTTGCGATCAGTTCGTGCCAGTTGCGAGTGTCGGCTGACTCGAGGAGATTAAGGGGGTGGAGCTGGCGTCGGCACGTAAGGTTCCTTCGGTATTGAGCGATGCTACGAGCAGAACCCCTGTCAGTAGGAACAGCGCGAGAATGCAGGTACGGACCAGGGTCCACTTCAGCCCGCTCTGCGCCCTGGTGGCTTTGAGATCCATGATCGTGCCCCTGCTTGCGACCTAGACTTATGGTTGCTCGATAACGTTGATGCTTTTTAACCGATAAGATCTCGTTAGTCTAACTATCAGTAGTCAGATGGATAATGCGACAATTGTAGGTTTAACAAAGTATTTACTTCTTGCGACGGTTCCGGTCACTGCAGCCATTTGTTTGGGGCTTTTGGTCATTTCGGATCTCAGACAGCGTCTTGCCGGGCGTGATCGCTTCGGGATCGAGCTTCAGCTCAATAACCGTCGGGCCGCGTGCTGAAAGGGCGCGCTTAAGGGCGGGAAGGAAGGCGGCCGTTTCGCTGACCGTCTCACCCTTGGCACCAAAGGCGCGGGCCAGCACTGCAAAATCGGGATTGACGAGGCTCGTGCCCAACACCCGGCCAGGGTAGTGACGCTCCTGCTGCATGCGGATGGTGCCATACATACCGTTGTTGGCGACGATGAGTACGATTGGCAGCCCATACTGAACTGCGGTTGCTAGCTCCTGTCCCGTCATGAGCATGCAGCCATCGCCGGCGAGCGCGACGACGGGGCGTTCTGGATAGGTGATCTTGGCGGCAATCGCGGCGGGCAGCCCATAGCCCATTGAGCCTGACGTCGACGCGAGTTGGGTGGGGTAGCTCTTGTATTGAAAATATCGATGCAGGAAGGCGGCATAATTTCCCGCGCCGTTGGTCACGATTGCATCGTCGGGCAACTCGGCCGAAAGGGTAGTGATCACATCCTCGAGCTTGACGTCGCCAGGAGTGGGCGATGGCTTCAATGATTTCTGGTAGGCAGCGCGCAGATCGCGCCGCCGCCGCTCCCATCGCCGGTTCGGCGGCGGCTTCAACCGGCCAAGCGCCCTGGCGAACGGTTCTGGGGCCGCGACGATAGGCCAGTCCGTATGGAACAGGCGTCCGATCTCGTCGGGTGAGGGATGAACGTGCACGAGGGACTGGGTGGGGTTGGGCACTGACAGCATTGAATAGCTACCTGTCGTTATTTCGGCCGGCTGTTCGCCGATGACGAGCACCAAATCGGCACTGCATATCCCCTCGGCAAGCCTTGCTTCACAGTTGATGCCCGCGTGGCCGACATACGTCTTGAGGCGGTTGTCGATGTGGTCTTGGCGGCGAAAGGCGGTAGCAACCGGGACGTTGAAGGTCTCGGTGAAGGACGCGAGGTTTTGCGCCGCTGTTCTGCTCCAACCCGGACCGCCGGCGATGATCAGTGGCCGATTGGCGGTCATGAGCCGATTCTTGAAGCGCGTCATTTCGGCGGGCGTGGGGGCTGGAGCCGGTACGCGAGCGCGGGCTGCGTCCTCAGTGTCAGTGCGCGTATTGAGGACGTCCTCTGGCACACCAAGCACGACGGGTCCCGGCCGCCCGGCCAGCGCCGTATGGAACGCGCGGCGCACGTACTCGGGGATCCGCTCCGGTGAGCGCACGACGCCGGCCCACTTCGCAATCGGGGCGAACAGCGCCTTGATATCGAACTCCTGAAAGGCGTCTCTATCCTCGACCCTCCGCGACGTAACCCCAACAAGAAGTACCATCGGCGTGGAATCATGTTGGGCGACATAGACGCCGCTCACCGCGTTGGCTGCTCCGGCTGCACGCGTTACGAAGGCAACGCCCGGCTCGCCTGTAAGCTTGCCGCATGCTTCCGCCATCATCGCGGCTCCACCTTCGTGACGGCAGACGATCGTGCGGATGGGGCCTTCGTCGAACAGCGCGTCGAGTGCCGCCAGGAAGCTTTCACCGGGAACAGTGAAGAGCGTACGGCAGCCCTGAATGACGAGCTGGTCGATGAGGATTTTTCCTCCCGTTCGCATCAACGGTCCTTTGGTGGCTGGGATTGCATGGGGTGTTTTAGGCAATGCTTGCGGCCGGGGAACAGAAGAAACCGGCAGCTCGGTTACGAGCGCATTGGCCCCGCTGCACCGTGGCGCCCAATGATCGGGTAAAAATGATCATGCGGGCGTGCAATGGGATAGAGATGGGGGAGGTGATTTGCACGCTGAACGTCGCTTCCAGAAAAGGCTTTACAGGGGGGGCTAACCACCCTAAATCCAACGTCTTTTCGGGTCTGGCGGTGTTTGCTCCGAGCCGCTCCCCTGTTTCACCGCGTGGTGGAGGTCCTATGCGATGGAGAAGCTTGCCAGTGCAGCAGCCCTGATCGGCAAGCGCCGGCCGGAGCGGCCGGTCCGTGGGCTGCGCCCGCATGCCGCGGGGCGGGCGGCACGATGGTTCCTCGAAAAATTCCCCGGTGATGTGGCCTACGCCTACAAGGCAAACAACTCCGCATTTTTGATCGGCGCGCTCTACGGTGCCGGCATCCGTCACTTCGACGTCGCCTCGCTGCCTGAGATCGAGGATGCGGTGACAATCCCCGACGCGCACCTGCACTTCATGCACCCTGTCAAGTCTCGCCACGCCATCCACCGCGCCTACGAGCTGGGTGTGCGCAGCTTTGCGCTCGATGGTGAGGACGAGCTTGACAAGATCATCGAGGAGACCGGCGGTGCGCGCGATCTGCTGTTGTGGGTGCGGATTGCGGTTCCCGCCATCAACAGCCGCATCCCGCTGGAGCGCAAGTTCGGTGTTTCCGGACAGAAGGCGGCGAACCTTCTCATCAAGACGCGGCAGGCGGCATCCGAGCTGGGGCTAACGTTCCATGTCGGATCGCAAACGACGACACCCGATGCTTTCGTGACGGCGCTTGCCGATCTACACAAGTTGATCGTCAAGGCCGGTGTAATGATCGATCGTGTCGACGTCGGCGGCGGTTTTCCTTCGCGCTATCCTGACAGCAATCCTGCGCCGATGGACGACTTTATGGAGACGATCCTCGCCGGGATCGAGACACTGCCCGTCAAAGAGAACATCCGTCTTATGTGCGAGCCGGGGCGTGCATTGGTAGCCGAAGCCGAAAGCCTTATCGTGCGCGTCGATGCTCGCCGTGGCCATGATCTCTACATCAATGACGGCTCCTACGGCATGCTATTCGACGCCGCTCACCTCGGCTTCATATTTCCGATGCGTATCGTCAATCGTAAAATCGATCCCTCTGAGCCGCTCGTTCCATTGGAATTATGGGGCCCAACCTGCGACTCCATCGATTACATGAAGGGTCCCTTCATGCTGCCCGCCTCGACCGCTGAAGGCGACTACTTCGAAATCGGCAACATGGGCGCGTACGGGCGAGCGATTGCGGGGCATTTCAACGGCTACGGCAATTACGACGAGGTAATCCTGCTCGATGAGCCGATGATGAGCATGTACGTGACGAACGTTGTGCAGGTTCGCTCCGCGCAGCGTTGAGCGAAGAAGTCTCCACGGCGGTACGCGTTTCACACGGCACGCCTGCGATCACATGGCCGCCGCATTCGTCATCAAGTCGCTTTCTTATGCGTTGTCAGGCACTCCGCCGCGCCGCTGAGCGTGCGCTGCACAACTTATCCACCTTCTATCCACACGCGAATCACGTTAACGAAAACGTTCGGCGCAACCTTTGGGGGAAGGCATGTCCGCACCGGACTTCTTTGCGCGTTTCACATCGGAATTTGCTGAGCAGGCGGGATCGTCGCAGGAGAATGTGGATCGGCAGGCCGCTGCCGAACGCCTGGTGGCCAAAGCCGAATACGAACTCCTCCAGTTGCGGCGCGCGCTTGTCGACGTGATGGAAGGCGTGGAGCCGCAGGCAGTCGAAGTGGAAGAGATCGCGCAAACGCCCCTGGCTGCGCGCGCAGCCTGAAGCGCAAAACAACAGCCAATCTCATCTGCAAAATGGTGGGCAGTGCAGGGTTCGAACCTGCGACCCCACGCGTGTGAAGCGTGTGCTCTACCGCTGAGCTAACCGCCCGTTGTGCCGCTGAGGCGCCGTTATGGGAGGCGGCGAGCAGGGGTGTCAAGCGGCGGCACGTCGAGAGCGGTCCGGCTAGAGGAGGCCTGATGCGGCGCCGGTGACGTGGCCTAAGCGGCACAGCCCCAGAAAAACCGCGATCGCCAGCGCACTAAACAAATGACAGCATCCGCGTGCTGGCCTCGGCAGAATTCGCCGCGCCGAAGCGGAACGCATCGTGATCTTATGAGACACGGGGCGCCTGCCAGGTCGGAATCGCTGGCAGGTTTCGACTGTGGGCGGCAAGCAACATGGCGCTTTCGACTGAGATGGGGCGTTGTTGGAGCTCCTGAGAGCCCCTTGCGCGGCCAGTGCGGCCAGTGCAACCATCGCGCCTCGTGCGCCCGATTCCATATTCAGCGGGTGGGCTTAACGAGGCAAATGAGACCTCGGTCGGCCGTAATCTGTCAGGCCTAGATAAGAGCCTACGGGGGAGCTATGGGCACTGAGGAGCCGCGCCGATCATTCTGGTTCTCGTTCGGACTGGAGCGGCTGGGTCTGGTCGCACTCAAGGCGCCGTATGTTTCCGCGGCCTTGATTGTCGTCCTGACGGCGGTGGCGATCGTCGGCGTCTCGCGTATCCAGGTGGATGACTCGCTCACCGAGCTGTTTCGCACCGACACCGAAGAGTTCCGCCAATACGAAGATATCGCCCGCCGCTTTCCCTCCAGCGAGTACGACGTGCTCGTTGTTGTCGAAGGCAAGGACTTGCTCAAGGCCTCCCAACTCACCGTCTTTGGAGAGCTGACAACCGAGTTACAGCTTATTGAAGGCGTTGCCGGGCTCGTTTCCATGCTTTCGGCGCGCGACAAGCCCGATGAGACGGGCTACGCCCCACCACTCGTTCCCGATGAGATACCTGAAGGCACCGACTTCGAGGCGATGCTTGAGAGGTTGAAAACGAACGACATCGTGGAGGGCAAGTTTCTGTCCGACGATGGTGAGCTCGCACTCATCGTGATTGCGCTTGACCGGGAAATCGTGCGCGAAAGAACCCCGCGCGAGGTCATTGGCGAGATCAACTCCACCACCGCCTCATTCCTCAAGGACACAGGGCTCACTTCCAAGCTGACGGGTGCGCCCGTTATGCAGCTGGAGATCCGCAATGCCGTTGAGCGCGACCAACTCATTTACAATGGGCTCGGGCTCCTCTTTGGCATTGGCATTGCCTACCTGTTCTTCCGCCGTGTGTCGCTCACCATTATCGCGGTGGCTGGGCCGACGATCGCTATCCTGTGGACGCTTGGCATGATTGGGGCGATGGATTTTCGCCTCAACCTCTTCATCAATGTCATAACGCCGCTGATCCTGGTGTCTGGCTTCTCCGACTCCATGCATCTTGTGATGTCCATCCGCCGCGATGTGTTGGCCGGCATAGATCGCGTCCAAGCTGCGCGCCACGCCGTGCTTGATGTCGCCCCAGCCTGTCTGCTGACGGCCATGAACGCCGGGCTTGCCATCCTTTCATTCTCGTTTGCGGAATCGGCGCTAATCCGCACGTTCGGCATTGCGGCGCTGATGGCGGTTGGCATCTCCTATCTCGCTGTGGCGGTGGTCGTGCCAACCCTTGCCGCCATTCTGGTGCGTGATGAGAAGGCTCTAGATGTCGATCCGAACGTTCGCGAGGCGGGCAACGTCGGCAAATTACAAAGCTTCACCGATGCCATCGTGCGCACGGTTATCGCGCGTCCCATGTTCTTTTTTGTGTCGTCGATCATCGCTGTTCTTCTTACCGGCGCGGCATACGTCCAATTGAAGCCGCACTATCGTTTGGCCGACCAGGTGCCCGACAAGGAGCAGGCGTTGGCCGCCACGGACCGCCTCGATAAAAAGCTCACGGGCGCCAACCCCATGCACGCGATGATCCGCTGGGATGACGGGAGATCGCTTTATGACCCCGCTACGCTAGCCGTCATCGGCCAGGCCCACGACATTCTGGAGAACCGTGCTGGTCTCGGGAACGTCTGGTCGATTGAAAGCTTGCGCCGCTGGCTGGCCAACGCGGGCGACGACAGCATTGAAACCGTAAAGCGTTACGTTGGCATTTTGCCCGAACACCTGGTACGGCGCTTTATCGCCGAGGACGAGCAGGCCGTTCTTGTTACCGCACGGATGCCCGATGTGGACGCGAGCGAGATCCTTCCCGTTGTGCAGAAACTTGATGAGGCGTTCGAGCCACTGCGCGAGGCCAATCCCGGCTTTGAGATCTCGGTGACGGGCTTGCCTGCGATTGCGGCCCGCAACTCCGCAAACCTCATTTGGGAGCTCAACTGGGGGCTGGTGGGCGACATGTTCGTGATCTTCATATTCCTCGGCTTGGCATTGAGGTCGGTGCTGGTGGGCGTTGCGAGTGTCATGCCCTCGCTCTTCCCCATCTTTGCCACGGGTGCGATCCTGTGGGTGACGGGGCAGGGACTGCAGTTTGCGTCAATCGTGGCGATTACGGTCGCATTCGCGCTCGCCATCGATTCCACCATTCACTTTTTGAATCGCTTTACTCTGGAGGAGAGCCGTGCAGGGCCCGGCGCAAGCAATGTGCGCGAGATAGTAATGCGATCGGCGCACCACATCGGGCCACCCGTGGTGCTGACGACCATCGTGCTGGCGCTTGGTCTAGGCGTGACAATGCTTTCCGACCTGCCGTCGCTGCGCCTCTTCGGGCAGCTGGCCGCCGTGTGTCTCTTCGCTTCGCTGATTGGGCAGCTCGTGATCCTGCCTGCCGCGCTGATGGTGGGGCGGCGCATTCTGCCCCGGCGCGAGGCAGGGAAAACGCAAGCGACTTCCTCGGACGCGGTCAAAACGTAAGCTTCAGCTCATCAGCTCTTTGATCGCCGGCTCCAGGTGCCGATAGTGATCGATGACAGCGTCTGGGCTGAATTCGCGCACAGGCGTGTCCGTGTAGCCGAAGGTCACCGCGATGACGGGCACGTTGGCCGCTTTTGCGGTTGCGATGTCGATTCCGGTGTCACCTATCATGATCGCGCGTGCTGCATGGCCGCCGGCGGCGTGAATGGTTTCCAGCAGATGGTTGGGGTGAGGCTTGAAAGCATCGAATGTGTCACGCCCGGCAATCACGGTGAAATACCGCGCGAGATCCAGTTCGGTGAGAAGGGTCTTGGACATCCTCTCCATCTTGTTCGTGCACACGGCAAGCTTGGCGCCCGCGGCCTGAAAGCGCTCCAGGGCGGCAACGGCACCCTCAAACGGCTGGCTCGATACAGCGATATTCTGGGCATAGTAGGCGAGGTAACGCTCCAGAAGCTGGTCATGGTCCTCGGGCGTCAGCTTGGCACCGGCCGGCCCGATCGCCATTTCGATCATGTATTTTGCGCCGAGGCCGATCCAGGGCCGCAGGCTGTCCACGTCAACAGGCGGCACACCGACATGCTCAAGGACGTGATTGGTGGCGGCAACGAGATCGGGGGCGGTGTCGACGAGCGTTCCGTCGAGGTCAAAGACAAGTGTCAGGTCGTGCATGGGGCCTCAAAGCAGGCGGCGGGGCGCTGCAACGCTACCGGCTGCGGGTTCCTGTGTCATCTAGGCTAGGCGCGACGCCTTGAAACAGGGGCGCTCGCACCTTAGACAGAACGTGGAATAGAGCCCTTCTGCTGGTGTAGAAATGGACAAAAAGGTCATCACGCTTCTCAAGACACAGGCCTATATCGACGGGGCTTGGGTCGGCGAGCCGACGATGCCTGTGACCGACAAGGCAACGGGTGAGGTGATCGCGCATGTTCCAGCCCTTGGAGCGGCCGAAACCAAGCAGGCGATCGCGGCGGCGCATGCGGCATTCAAGCCGTGGTCTAAGCTGCTAGCCAAAGAACGCTCGCAGGTCCTGCGCCGTTGGTACAACCTCATCATCGAGCACGTCGACGAGCTGGCGCTTCTGTTGACAATGGAGCAGGGCAAGCCGCTTGCCGAGGCCAAGGGTGAGATCATTTATGGTGCGAACTTCGTCGAGCTCTTCGCCGAAGAGGGCAAGCGTATCTACGGGGAGACAATTCCCTCGCACAAACTGGATGCGCGCATCATCGTTATGAAGCAGCCTGTTGGGGTCGTGGCTGCGATCACGCCTTGGAATTTCCCCAGTGCGATGATTACGCGGAAAGTGTCGCCCGCGATAGCTGCCGGCTGCACGGTCGTGCTGAAGCCGGCTGAGGATACACCGCTGTCAGCCCTTGCTCTTGCCGAGCTCGCGGAGCGTGCGGGCATCCCCAAGGGCGTTCTCAACATTGTGACGGCGGCCGATCCGGCCCCTGTCGGTGCAGAAATGACGTCCAATCCTCTGGTGCGCATGGTGACCTTCACCGGCTCCACAGAGGTTGGCAAGCTCCTCATGCGCGAGGCCTCCGCTACCGTGAAGCGCGTCAGTATGGAGCTCGGCGGCAATGCGCCGTTTATCGTTTTCGATGATGCCGATCTCGATAGGGCGGTGGCGGGAGCCGTGGCTTCGAAGTTCCGCAATGCCGGGCAAACCTGTGTCTGCGCCAACCGTATACTGGTGCAGGCGGGCGTCTATGATGCCTTCGCGGAGAAGCTGACGGCGGCAGTCAAGGAGCTGAAACTCGGACACGGAACCGATAAGGGCGTGACGATTGGCCCGCTCATCAATACCCAAGCGATCGAGAAGGTCGAGGCACACGTTGCCGAAGCTGTGAAGGCGGGCGCCAAAATTGTCGTTGGCGGCAAGCGCAGCTCAATGGGCGGTACATTCTACGACCCGACGATCCTCACCGGCGTGACACCAAAGATGCGCGTTGCGCACGAGGAAACATTTGGACCCGTCGCTCCACTGATCAAATTCTCAAGCGAGGAAGAGGT
>JAUWCP010000135.1 GCA_030609245.1 Hyphomicrobium sp. | reverse complement strand
CGCACCGGGGGCCAATCCCAAAATTTCGATAGCCTCTTTCGGCGTCATACGCCCACCCGGTCCGCTCCCCATCTTGGATTCACCGCGCGCCACGTCATCGCGCCAAGTGGCATGAACGCGATCAAGGTAGGCCTCGATGATCTGCGCTGACTGCGGATCTGTAATGCGGCAGTCTTGCCATAAGAGGGCCATGTCGGCGGGCGTCAGGCTTTCGATGTTGCGATCTACAAACAGCCCCTTGAGAACGCGCCCGCGCATCTCGCCCGTGTCGTGGTCGATCTCCATTTCCAAATGATCAGTCACGATGCGCGAGGTCTGTCCTGGCGACTTGCGGGCACCTCCGCCACCCCACGGCCCCGAGGTTCTGCCCCACAGCAACCAAGAGCCCAGCATGGCAAGCGGTATGGCCACAGGGGCAAGCCCGCGCAAGGCCAACACGCCTGCGGCCAGCAATGATACGACGCCACCGCCAATCGTTAAGCGTCGCGCTACCTTGGTCGAGTTGGCGCCCGCGAAGGCACGCAAGAGAAGCAGCCCAATAGCCAGAGCAGCAAGTCCTAAGATGAGATATGCCATCGTGCCTCAGCGCCCGGGTGGCTTGAGTTGGGCGAGAAGCCGCCGCGCGCCCGCACCGTCGTGCTCCGAACTCAGTGCGAGCAACGCCTTGTGACCGCCTGCGGCATAGACCGCTACTGCGGTGAGAAGTTCGCGCAGCTGCCGCGCCGAGCCGCGATCGAAGCGGCAGAAGGCCCCATTCGTAAGCCGCGCAATCTCGCGGAAGGCACGCTCGGCACGTGCATCCTCGCCCTCTTGGAAAAGGAAGACCGGCACCCCTAGAAGCGCCAGCTCCCCAGCGCGCGCGCATAATCGATCGATGTCCTCCTCCATGCAGTCGCCGACGTAGACCAGCGCGTTGACCTTGCGGCCGCCACTCTCCTCGATCGCGTGCTTGAGCACCTTGCCGATTTGCGTGAGCCCGCCGTGACAAGCGACACTCGTCATCAGGCGTGCGAGCGCATCTGGGTCGGACACCCACTTGGAGACCCGGCATTCGCCCATGCCGCGGAAGTAGACGAGCTGAACGTCGAGACCGCCCACCTCTTTCACAGCCTGGAACATACCGCCTTGAAGTTGCAGCGCCATGTCCCAGGTGGGCGCGCGACTCATTGTAGCGTCCATGGCAAAGATTAAGCGCCCACGCCCCGCGGCAGCGACAGGTGCCATCGTCTTCATTTTTGCGATGAACTGGGCGACGTCTGAATCGGACGTGCGCGCGCTAGGAAGATTGGCGTTTTCAACCCCCGCCGCAGGACGTGGTCCAGCGCCCACTTGCGCCGTTGAGCCAATCGGCGGCTTGGTTCTGGTCGGTTTGGGCTTCGTCATTGGCGGGGTTCCAGGGGCGGCGGCCGTATCACCCTACAAAGATGGCGCGACGCAGCGCACCCCGCAACATCCACGGTGCGGTATTAGTTATCTTCGACCGCGGCCGTCAGCAGTTCCAAATTGCCGCCTGTCGCCGTGATGTCGGTCGTGCGAACGCGCTCCACGGCATAAGCCCGCAATGTATTGGGGCCGCCGGCCTTTGGCCCCGTGCCCGAAAGGCCCTCGCCGCCGAAGGGCTGCACGCCCACGATGGCGCCAATCTGATTGCGATTGACGTAGAGATTGCCCACGCGCGCATGCTCGGCAACGTAGTCGGCCACGGCCTCAATGCGGCTGTGTAGCCCGAGCGTGAGACCATAGCCTGACGCATTGATGGCCTCGATGACCTTGTCGAGATGACCGCGCTCGTAACGCACAACATGGAGGATGGGCCCGAAAACCTCGCCCTCCAACGTGTCTAGGCCGTCGATCTCGTAGACGGCAGGCGTCACGTACGTGCCAACGCGGCAATGCTCGGGTAGCAAAAGATCGACGAGCTGGCGACCATCGCGCTGCATGCGAATCTTGTGCGCATCAAGGCGATCCTGTGCGATCTCGTCAATCACCGGCCCAATGTCTGTCGCGTAGTCGAACGGGTCGCCAACATCCAAAGCCTCGACCGCGCCGACAAGCATGTCGGTCATATGGGGGGCCGCATCGTCCTGCAGGAACAACACGCGTGCAGCCGAGCAACGCTGTCCCGCACTGTCGAAGGCGGAGTGCACGCAGTCGCGCACGACTTGCTCAGGCAGCGCGGTGGAGTCGGCGATCATTGCGTTGATGCCTCCCGTCTCTGCGATGAACGGCACGATTGCATTCTGACGCTCGGCGAGCGCCCTTTGGATCGCCCATGCCGTACGATTGGACCCGGTAAAGGCGATACCGCCAACGCGCACATCCCGAACAAGCGCCTTGCCAACGTTGGGGCTGCCGGTCAGCAGGTGCAGCACGTCTGGCGGCACGCCTGCCTCATGCAGCAGTGTCGTTGCCAGATATGCGGCTATCGGCGTCTCCTCGGCCGGTTTGGCGAGCACCGTATTGCCAGCCGCCAAGGCAGCGGCCACTTGACCCGTGAAGATGGCGAGTGGGAAATTCCACGGCGAAATACACGCGAAGACGCCGCGCCCGCGCAGGTCGAGCGTGTTAAGCTCGCCCGTCGGGCCCGGCAGCGTCACCGGCCCGCCAAACAGGCGGCGCGCTTCGCACGCGTAGTAGCGCAGATAGTCAACCGCCTCGCGCACATCCCCCTGTGCCCCTTCGAGCGTCTTGCCCGCCTCGCGCACAAGCACCGTCATAAGGCGCGCCCGGTTGCGCTCGAAGAGATCGGCAGCAACCTCCAAGATTTCTGCACGGTCCGCGCCGCCACGCCTGTCCCACGCGTGATGGGCAGCTTTCGCACTTTCGATGGCAGCCTCGACCTGTGCGGGCGTCGCTATACGCACGGTACCAATGCGCTCGCGGTGATCATGCGGGCAGGTGACAAAACCGGCCGACTCGCCGCCTATCGTGGCTTCGCCTGCGACGATTGGGCCTGCCTCGAAGTCCCCATCGAGAGCTGCGTCCATTTCCATATAAAGCTGGGCGCGCACCGACGAATCGCTCAGCGCCAATCCGCTACTCGCCTTGCGCTCCGGCAGGTATATCTCGCATGGGCGCGGCATAAGCCGCACACTACCGCGCTCGGTGGTCCGTTCGTACTCGGCCAGCGCCACGGGATCGCGGATCATGTCGCCTACCGGGGCCTCGTCGTCCGACAAGCGGTTTACGAAGGACGTATTGGCACCGTTCTCCAGAAGACGGCGCACGAGATATGCCAGTAGATCCTCATGACCGCCAACGGGTGCATAGATGCGGCAAGGCCGGCCGAGTTTATTCTCGCCGGCGACCTCGTCGTAGAGGGCTTCCGCCATGCCATGCAGGCGCTGGAATTCAAATTTAGTCGCCCCAGCCGCCACGTGCGCAGCGGCAAGCGCGTGCGCGTTATGCGTTGCAAACTGCGGGTAGAAGGCCTTCGCGTCGCTTAGTAAGAGCCGCATGCCGGCAAGGAACGAAACATCCGTGTGTAGCTTGCGCGTCAAGACCGGGTAGTCGGCAAGCCCGCGCTCCTGGGCCCATTTGATTTCGCTATCCCAGTAGGCGCCTTTAACGAGCCGGACGGGGATGCGCTTGCCCTGGCGCTCTGCCAGCCGGCGTAACCAGCGCAAGACGGGGATGGTGCGCTTGCCGTAGGCCTGCACTGCGATGCCGAGACCATTCCAGCCGTCGAGCGCCGGGTTGGTGAATGTTGAGGCGAAGAAATCGAGCGTCGGCTCCAACCGGTCCTGCTCTTCAGCATCAATTGTGATGGCGAGACCGCGCGCGCGCGCCGCCCGAGCCATGGTCACAAGCCGGGGTCCGAGCTCTCCGGCAAGCCGCGCCTTCTTGCCGGCCTCGAAACGCGGATGCAGCGCTGAGAGCTTCACCGACAAACCAGGGCGCGCATAAAGTGAATCGAGGTGCGTGCTGGTGAATGGCCCTGCAGCCATCCCAACGGCATCGATCGCGCCCATGTAACGCTCGAAATAGACGTCGGCGTCCTTCTCCGTCTTCGCCGCCTCACCCAGCATATCGTAGGAGAAGAGGTAGCCCTCCTGCTCGTAGCTTTGCGCGCGCGCCAGCGCCTCCTTTATGGTGCGCCCGAGCACAAACTGATCGCCGAGGACCTTAACGGCCTGGCGCACGGCCTGACGGATGACCGGCTCGCCGGAGCGCGCAACCAGGCGCTTCAGTGCATTAAACGGGTTAGCGCCATGCGTCTCGCGCAGCTTGACGATGCGTCCCGTCAGCAGCAGCGCCCAGGTCGAGGCGTTGACGAACAGATTGTCGGAGTGACCGAGATGGCGCTCCCAGTCGCCACCGGCAATCTTATCGGCAATAAGTTCATCGGCCGTTTCGGTGTCGGGAATTCTGAGCAGCGCCTCGGCGATGCACATTAAGATCACGCCTTCCTCACTCGATAACCCATACTCGCGCATGAAGGCATCGACGCCGGCGTGCTTGCCTTGATTGGCGCGCGCGGAATAGACGAGCCGGCGCGCGATCTCGGCGGTGCGGCGGCGCTCGTCCTCGCTGAACAGGGCGCGCTCGATCAGACGGTCGAGCAACCGCTTTTCGTCAATGAGATGATGAGCCGCAATCTCATCGCGCGGGGGCGTATCTGACGTCTCACGCGCTTCGTCTCCGAAATCCGCACTTTTCAAAGCAACCATGTTGTCCTCGTCGCGCCCCGCCACACACGATTCGATGGTTTACAGTCTAGCAAATCGCCGCCGGGCGCGCTTGCCAACCCAATTTGTTACACTCTTGACGCCCGCCCCGGCCTGACGGAGCTTCGCGCCGGTTCAATTTGGGCGAGCTGCGAGGCCGAAGTGGTGCAGAATCGGGTAAATATCGTCCGGACGGCGGGTGAGCTGCGCCAAGGTACAGCTGGCTGGCGCAAAGAAGGCCAGTCCGTGGCCCTCGTTCCCACCATGGGAGCGCTTCATGCCGGCCACTTGGCGCTGGTGCGGCGTGCAGCCGAAACCGCCGATTGCACTCTGGTCTCCATTTTCGTCAACCCTAGCCAGTTTGCCCCGCACGAGGATCTGGCACGCTACCCGCGCGATGAGGCCGGCGACCTCGCCAAGCTTGTCGAGGCTGGGTGCGATCTTGTTTGGGCGCCAACGGCACAAGACATGTACCCGAAGGGCTTTGCCACGCGCATCGTGCCAGGCGGGGCCGCCCTCGGACTCGAATCAGTCCAGCGTCCACACTTCTTCGGCGCGGTTGCAACCGTGTGTTGCAAGCTCTTCGCTGCGGCCACGCCCGACTTTGCGGTTTTTGGCGAGAAGGACTACCAACAGCTTTGTGTCATTCGACAGTTGGTGCGCGACCTTAACCTGCCACTTAAGATCGTCGCGGTGCCGACGGTGCGTGAGGCGGACGGTTTGGCGCTCTCCTCTCGCAACGCCTACTTGTCGCCCGCGGAGCGCGCCATCGCCCCGCAGCTCCATCGGGTCATTTGCCAGATCGCAGCCGATGCAACGCGTGCGCTGCGGGAGCTGGATGGCGGTGCCGGCCGCCGCAAGGCCCCGCGCCCCTCGCCGCTCCTGCCCGAGCCGGGACGGCCTAAGGACGAGCCTCAGCTTGCCGTGCTCGACACGATTTGCGCCGAGGCGGTGCAAGAGCTTGAGCGCGCCGGCTTCGCCAATATCGACTATGTCGCGGTACGCGAGGCCGACACCCTCAAAGTGGTGAGTGCCCCCACAGCCCGCCCGCTGCGCGTACTCGCCGCCGCCCGCTTAGGCGGAACGCGTCTGATAGACAATGTTCCGGCCAATTCTTGAGGCCGTTGCACCGACGCCACAGGCTTGCCAAGAGGCCGGCCGCCGTGCGACGTAACGCACCGTAACCTCAAGAGATTCGCTTGAGTCGGCTCTCGTGCTCGCGTCTCGCCCTCGGCGGCAACCGTCTTGCCAAACTGGAACGCGACGCATGGCCCGAGCCCAACGCGACCTCTTCTCGGCAGTCGAAACCTTCATGACCAAAAAGAAGGGCCGGAACCGCCCGACCGCGGACGCTTCAGACGCCTACACCGCCGCCGATATCGAGGTGCTGGAGGGCCTGGAGCCTGTGCGCCGCCGTCCCGGCATGTACATCGGCGGCACCGACGAAAAAGCGCTGCATCACCTCTTCGCCGAGGTGATCGACAATTCCATGGACGAGGCCGTTGCCGGGCATGCGACCTGGATCGAGGTTAGCCTCGGCGCCGATGGCTTCCTCACCGTCGCCGACAACGGCCGCGGCGTCCCCGTCGACCCGCATCCCAAATATAAAAAGCAGTCGGCGCTGGAAGTGATTATGACCACGCTGCACTCGGGCGGAAAATTCGACGGCAAGGTCTACAAGACATCCGGCGGCCTGCACGGCGTTGGTGTCTCCGTCGTCAATGCGCTGTCGGAGGAGCTGGAGGTCGAGGTCGCGCGCGGTCAGCAGCTCTACCGCATGGTGTTCGCTCGCGGCGTGCCGCAGACCAAGCTGGAGAAGCTTGGCTCGATCATGAACCGGCGCGGCACCAAAGTGCGCTTCAAGCCGGACGCCAAGATCTTCGG
>JAUWCP010000209.1 GCA_030609245.1 Hyphomicrobium sp. | reverse complement strand
GGCGCAGAGGGTGCGCATAATCGGGTCCGGATTCCACCCCGCCTTGTACTCGATCCGCTCGCCTTCGACCTTTCGTTGTCGCAGCAGGTCCTCGAGATTTATGGGGAGTTTAGAGCTCATGCGCTCGCCTCCTGCGGTTCGGACAACAGAGGGGTAACACGCACCTTGCCGGTGAGCAGGTCTTGCATGAGGGCGGTTATGCCCCAGCCCAGGCCATCAAGCTGGGTAAGCAGGGGTTTTTCAACGTGGTTGCGTTTGTCGAGTTTGATGTCTTGGGGTGTTTTATCCTGGGTCATTCTTTCCCCCTTTTCTTTAGCCCCGGTTTCTGTAGCTGTTTTATGGTTTGCTCAAAATCCGTTTCCACTCGCGAAGGAAGGTTGATCTGCATGTTGCGGTGTTTTTCGTATTCGAGCTGTGCTTTGGTAAGTGCCTGCTCGTGTGAGATCTTTCCAGCATGGGTAAGTAGCTCACGGCCACTCAATGTCAGAAAATCGTCAAGTTTGGCAATCCAGTTACTCATATACATTGGCTTACGTTCCAGAGCCTGGATTTCAGCAAATTCCAGATATGCCGTGACAATTCGGTTGAGTATGTCGAGTTCTTCGGAGTTAAGGTAGTTCTTGGCGATGCCTACTTCGCTCTATAACCGACGGAAATGATGACATCGAGGTTGAAGTAATTGACCTGATAGGTTTTGCGGTCAACAGCAGTTGTTGCAAATTTTGCAACTACTGATTCCCTCGCCAGTTCGCCTTCGTCAAAAATGTTCTTGATATGCCTGGAGATGACTGGTTTGTCCCTCTGGAAGAGCTCTGCCAGTTGGTTGAGCGAGAGCCAGCAGGTCTCCTCGCGGAATGACACTTCCAGCCGCGTCTGCCCGTATAATGTTTCTGAGAAACATAAAAACAGACGGACTTGTGAGATCATCACAAGTCCGTCCGTTATTTGTCGTCGTTTTAGGCCAGCCTATTTATGCCCGCCGAATTTGATGCTAGCGCCGATGCGGATGGTATCAATCTCGCCTTCAACATTGTCCGTCAGACAACATCCACCCCCGGTGAACGCCAGCGCATGATTTTCGGTATCAAGGTCAACGTGGGCGTACTCGACCCGACCAATGAGCCAATCGCCTAATGCATGCTCGAAGCCGAAGCCCGCGGTCCAACCGTTGTGCGTGGCATCGCCGTTAAGAAAAGGGAAGCCAAAGGCAGAAACGCCAGTATCCAATTTAGCCCAAGCCCAACCACCTCGTGCGTAAATCATAGAACGTCCAAAGGCATAACCGAGCCTACCCTCGACGGTTGCGAGCCAATCAAGCTCGCGTTGAACGTTTAAAACGACGAGGGAGGTCCCGTTGCCCTCCACATTGGAACCTGCGTACGTACCCTCGATGCCAAACACCCAGGCGCCAGCTTGATAGTTATAGCCGACGTGCCCACCATAGATGCCGCCGTCCATGCTAAAATCGGTATCGGCAAGACCATCGAAGCCTGGCACTTGCGCCTCCGTATTGCCGGTGGCAAGACCCGCGTGGCCACCAACATAAAATCCAGTCCAGCTGTAGACAGGTGGCGAGGCAAAGCCCTTACCCGAAAGTTCGTAACCGCCTGCCATAGCCATGCTGCTCATGGACACGATTGCGACCATCGCAATGATGAGTTTTGATTTCGACATGTGTTGCCCCACTATTGATCAGCTATGCATTGCACTCAGTGTGAACTGGTGCCTTGCAGCTATGACGGCTGCTCAGCACACAATTCTTCTGTCCACTGATTGTTAGGGCCTTACCTGATTCCCTTGAGCAGGCGAATAACACTCAGACCGAGCGTTATGAGAGCGTGACACGCGGGGCACATACACTCGAAAGTGGTGACTGCGAGTTGTGTGCACGCTGCTAGTCGTGACCACACCATCGAGGATGAACAAAGCTCGTGCGCCATTGCGAAACGTGAGGGCGAACGGGCCAAAACTCGTCCGACGCTGGCTGTTCTCTTACGCCGCAGTGAGCTTTTTCAACACCTCGTCGGAAACCTCGAAGTTGGCGAAGACGTTTTGCACATCGTCGTCGTCTTCTAGGGCCGCGATCATTTTCATGATCGCTTCTGCGTGCCCTTCCTCGACCTGCGTCGTCAGGTTTGGCTTCCAAACGGCTTTTACGCTTTGCGCTTCGCCAAGCTTCTCCTCGAGCGCGCCAGCCACCGTGCCGAGGCTGTCAAACGAGCAGGTGATCAGATGCCCGTCAGCATCCGACTGCACATCCTCTGCACCTGCTTCGATAGCGGCCTCTAAAACCGTGTCCGCAGAGCCCGTATTTGGGTCATAGGCGATCTCGCCAGCGTGGTTGAACATGTGCGCCACCGAGCCGGTCGAACCGAGGTTGCCACCGTACTTAGTGAAGGCGGCCCGCACTGCTCCGCCCGTGCGGTTGCGATTGTCGGTCAGCGCCTCGACCATCACCGCAACGCCGCCCGGCGCGTAGCCCTCGTAGCGGATCGCTTCGTAAGCTTCGCTGTCGCCGCCTAGAGCCTTCTTGATCGCGCGCTCGATATTGTCCTTGGGCATGTTCTCCGCACGCGCTGCCTGAACGGCAAGACGCAGGCGCGAGTTCATCGCGGCGTCGGGCGAGCCGATTTTGGCAGCGACCGTGATCTCGCGGGCAAGCTTGGAGAACATCTTTGCGCGGGCCGCATCCTGGCGGCCCTTGCGATGCATAATGTTCTTAAATTGGGAATGGCCGGCCATGGAACTCTCGCTGGTGTCGGGATATTTGGCTTTATTGTGCGAGCGTGCCCTCTTGGGTCAAGGCCGAAGGGGTACAAACCGCCAAATCAGGTAGCCCATGCGTCCGGTTCGGCCGGCTCCAGGTGCGGGCCGGAGCGCAAAGCCATGCACCGGGACGCAAGGCCGGTTGCATCATCGATCTCCACGGCGAGCCCCGACAGCGTTCCCGGCCCCATCGCAGGCTCGAAACGTTGGCGCGGAATGCGCGTCAGAAAACGGTTGACTGGCTCTTCGGTATCCATGCCGAGCACAGAGTTGTAATCGCCGCACATGCCAATGTCGGAGATGAAGGCCGTGCCGGCGGGTAGCACGCGCTCGTCTGCCGTGGGCGCGTGCGTATGTGTGCCGACAACGGCACTCGCACGCCCGTCGACGAAATAGCCCAGCGCCTGCTTCTCGCTCGTCGCCTCGGCGTGGAAATCAATCACGATGGCATCAGTGCCCTGCTTCAGACCGCAGGCGGCGATCTCAGCCTCGATCGCGCGAAACGGGCAATCAAGCTCAGGCATGAAGATGCGGCCCATGGCATTGATGACAAGCACGTCAGCGCCGTTCGCCGCCTTGAAGAGGCCTGCGCCCCGCCCCGGCGTGCCTTGCGGATAATTGATGGGACGCAGCAGCCGATCGTGACGCTCAATGAACACCAGCGCCTCCTTCTGATCGAAGGCGTGATTGCCGAGTGTGACGACGTCGGCACCAGCATCCAAAAGATCGACAAGGATCGACTCGGTGATGCCATAACCGCCAGCAGCATTCTCGCCATTGATCGCCACGAAATCGAGCGCGTAACGGCGGCGCAGGTCGGGCAGCGCTGCGAGCACTGCCTTGCGGCCGGAGCGGCCCACAACATCACCAAGAAAAAGAAGACGCATCTAGTGTCCAGAGCAGCGCAGCGGGCCTGAAGGGGTCAAGACCCAGTCAAGGGGCTGGTCATAGTCGAGATGGGGCACGGCGTCGATCCTTTGCTCATCATAGGCGACGCCCACCGCCACAACGGGCTTCAACTCACGCAAACGCTGAATCGACCGGTCGTAGAATCCACCACCGTAGCCGAGGCGGCAGCCTTGTGCGTCGAAGGCCAGCAGCGGCACCAGGACAACGTCGGGTTCGTGCTGAGCGCGCGAGGGCAGTGGCTCTGCGATGCCCCACGTCGCAGACGCCATCTCGTCACCAGGCTCCCAGGCGCGGAAGACAAGCGGTAAGCCCTTGCCCTGCATCGCCGGCAGACACAGCCGATGGCCCTTGGCAGCAAGACGCGCCAACAATGGCGCAGGATCGATCTCGTCACGGATGGCGGAAAAGCCCGAAACGATGGCGCGGGGCTCAAGCGCTAGAAACTCCAAGCCATGTTTGGCAAGCTGGTCGCCAGCGCGCGCGCCGTGCGTGGCGTGAGCGGCGGCGCGCCGGGCGCGCGCCTCAGTCCTCGCCGCCGATTTTTCGTCCACTGTCATGAGGAAAGCAAAGAAGATAGCCGCGGTGGCCGTCGAAGCAAATGATCCCGCGTGGTTCCTACAAAAAGTAGGTG
>JAUWCP010000134.1 GCA_030609245.1 Hyphomicrobium sp. | reverse complement strand
CGCGGGGTGTCGCACCGCGAAGGAAGCGATCACCACCGCGCACATGGCGCGCGAGGTGTTCGGCACAGATTGGGTGAAGCTGGAGGTCATCGCCAACGACGACACGCTGCAACCCGAAGTTTTCGGTCTTGTCGAAGCCGCCGCAGCATTGACCCAAGATGGTTTCAAGGTTCTGCCCTACACCACCGAGGATCTGTCGATTGCCGAACGTTTGTTGGCGGTGGGCTGCGAGGTCTTGATGCCCTGGGGCTCGCCGATCGGCTCTGGGCGGGGACTTGCCAATCGTTACGCGCTACAAAGCTTACGTGCTTACTTCCCAGGCGTGCCGCTCATCATAGACGCCGGTATCGGTGCACCATCACACGCCGCAGACGCGATGGAGATGGGCTACGATGCTGTTCTCATCAATACGGCTGTCGCCAAGGCTGGGGCTCCCGTGCCCATGGCAGCCGCGTTCGCGCAAGCCATTGAAGCGGGCAGGGAGGCCTTCGAGGCCGGCTTGATGGGTGTGCGCGATATGGCCTCGCCGTCAACGCCGGTCGCCGGCACACCGTTCTTCGACCTGCCGCCACCGGCCAATAAGCCCGGCAATGACTAGAGAGATGGCTGGCGCGCTGGACGTCTTCTACCCAATTGTACCCGACGCAGATTGGCTAGAGCGTCTCGTTCCTCTCGGTGTTCGCACTGTCCAACTCAGGATCAAAGGCGCAGAAAGCGCGGACGTGTGCCGGCAGATCACAGCGAGCCTCAAGGTAACCCGGGATTACGGTTGCCAGCTTATCGTCAACGACTATTGGCGCGAGGCGATCAGGGCGGGTGCCGATTACGTGCACCTCGGGCAGGAAGACTTGGCCGCTGCTGATCTTGCTGCGATCAAGGCGGCGGGGCTGCGGCTCGGGATCTCCACGCATAGCACTGAGGAGCTGGAAACTGCGCTCGCCGCGACGCCCGATTACGTGGCGCTCGGGCCCATCTACGAAACGAGGCTCAAAGCGATGAAGTGGGAGCCCCAGGGCCTTGCCCCCATTGGCGAGTGGAAGGCACGGATCGGCGAACTGCCGCTTGTCGCGATCGGCGGAATTACGCTGGATCGCGCTCCGGGCGTGCTGGCTGCAGGCGCCCAGTCGGTGGCCGTGATCACCGACTTCATGACGGCTCCTCAGCCTGAGGAACGTGTTCGCCGGTGGCTTCAAGGGGCGGCCGGCGCGGCAGGAGGTGGTAGGTCGGACGACCACTAGCGCCGTTTAACATCGAAAATGGATGACAGTCCCGCTGGATCGGCGCTTGTGTTGACGTGGCGGGTGGCCTCAAATGGGCGGACACTTTCTGTTTTTTGGTGCCGAAATGCCGGCCGCCAACTGAGAAGGCGCGCGCGCATGGCGTACCGCTTTAAGCTCAATGAGTCCTTCGAGGAAGGTTTCCGGCGCATTGCGCTCGAGCAGCTTGATCGCGCTGAGTCGCAGCTTCGCAGCCCCAACAAAGACCGTGCCGTTGCCGTGCACGAGACGCGCAAGGCACTGAAACGAATGCGCGCGCTCTTGCGCCTTGTGCGCCCGACACTGCGTGAGCACGCGTTCGAAAAAGAAAATGCGCACTTGCGCGAGATCGCCGGCATTCTGTCGAGTGCGCGTGATCGCCACGTGCTGCTGGAGACGATCAACCAGCTCGAAAGCACTTCGGGTTCGGCGGCCAAAGGAGCAGGGCAAACGCTTCGGGAAATATTGCAAACCGCGAATGGCGGGGACACACCCAACGTCGACGCTGCGGCAACTAAACTTGCGCTTGAACAGCTTGCGGTCGCCAAGAAAAGGTTCTCGCAGTTGAAGATCATGGGTGCCGGGTTCGAAGCGATCGGGCCCGGGCTCGAGGCGAGCTACCGCAGAGGGCGTCGCACGTTTCGAGCAGCTTATGCTGAGGGCTCGGACGATAGCTTTCATGAGTGGCGCAAGTGGGTGCAGCAGCATTGGCGGCATATGATGCTGCTGTCCAACGCATGGCCGGAATATTTCGCCGCGCGCATCACCGAGTCGCGGGGGCTGTCGCAGATCTTGGGCGACGATCACGACCTTGCTCTGCTGAAGGCTTACATCAGAGCCAATTCGACCGGACGTATTGGCTCCGCGCAGGCAAACATCGTGGAGAAGCTTGCGCGCCGGCGCCAGAAGCAGTTGCGCGCTGCGGCCCAACCCATTGGTGCGCGGCTCTATGCCGATGGCGCGAGAGGACTGCAACGCAGGATGGCGCAGTACTGGAAATCAGCCGTCGCACTGAAGGAGCAGGAGCCAGAAGAGGCGCCGTCACCGAATTTGCCCAAACCGTCGAGCAACGCAGGTCCTACTTCGCCTAAGCGCAGGCAATCTGTTGTCTGACCTTAAGCCCTTTGTGCAATCGGCCCTCAGCCGCTATTTGACTAGAGCCTGATCGTTTCACTTGGAGGCGCGAATTGCGTCCAAGTGAAACGTGAATCAGTCTCTACACTTTTGATTTAGAGTAAGATTCACGTTCTTGTTGGAGACCTCCCGGGCTTGGTGAGCGATTCTATCAAGAACGATCTTGCTCTAGTCTATCGCCGACATTCGATAGCCTAGGAAATGCTTCACATGAATGAGACGAAGGCGAGCGCTCAGTTCGAGCCGGGCCGCGAGGCGTGGCCAAGCGGACACCCGGATGTGCCCCACGGGCGCGTTGGCGTCCTCTTGCTCAACCTCGGCACACCGGATGGTACGGATTATTGGTCCATGCGCCGCTATCTGAAGGAATTCCTCTCAGACCGGCGCGTCATCGAGGTGCCGCGCTGGAAGTGGTGGCCGATCCTCAATCTCATCATCTTGACGGTGCGTCCCGGCCGCAAGGGCAAGGACTATGATGCGATCTGGAACAACGAGCGGAATGAAGGTCCGTTGAAGACTATCACACGCAGCCAGGCTGAAAAACTCGCCGGAGCGTTTGCTGATGATCCGCGCATTGTCGTTGATTGGGCCATGCGCTATGCCAATCCGACCACCGACAGCCGCATTCGCGCGTTGAAGGATCAAGGCTGTGACCGAATTCTCTTGGTCGCGCTCTACCCGCAATATGCCGCCGCGACGACGGCGACGGCGTGCGATCAGGCCTTTCGCACCTTGATGAAAATGCGCTGGCAGCCGGCGGTGCGCGTGGCGCCCAGTTACCACGACGACCCCGCCTACATCGAAGCCGTGGCCGCCTCCATGCGCCGCGATCTCGCCAAGCTCGATTTCGAGCCAGAAGTAATCATCGCCACGTTCCACGGCATGCCGCAGGCGTACCTAGAGCACGGTGACCCATACCATTGCCAATGCCAGAAGACGTCGCGGTTGTTGCGCTCTGCGATGGGCTGGCCTGAGGACAAGTGGCTGACGACGTTCCAATCACGGTTCGGAAACGACCCATGGCTCCAGCCCTATACGGATGAGACGGTAACGCGTTTGGCCAAGGACGGCGTCAAGCGCCTGGTGCTCGTCGCGCCGGGCTTCTCCACCGATTGCCTGGAGACGCTTGAAGAGCTCGACGGGGAGAACCGGCATTACTTCGAGGAGAACGGCGGGCAGAAATATGCCTATCTGCCGGCGCTCAACGACAGTGAGGAGGGGCTTCGCGTCATAGAAAACATCGTCAGGCGCGAACTCAAGGGCTGGATATGACCGCGCTGGGGTGATTTCTGCCCTTCATGTCGTCTCATAAGTTACTGCTTTTCAATAATTTATTTACCCTATCTTTGCGTCTGAGGCTTAGCTTGGCCAGCAGTTTACTCAACGTGCGGGGCAGTTCACGATGGACCTTGGGGCACTCAATCCGTTTCCAGGCGGGTTCGAAATCTTCGGCATTCTGCTTGTTTTTCTGGTCGTCGCAGCGTTGTGGTCGACGGTCAAGATCGTGTCGCAGGGCACCAACTTCACGGTCGAGAACTTCGGTCGCTACACGCGTACGCTGCAGCCGGGTCTGCACATCCTGATCCCGGTTATGGAGCGCGTCGGCAATCGTATGAACATGAAGGAGCAGGTGCTCGATATCCCCAGCCAGGACGTCATCACGCGTGACAATGCCATGGTGCGCGTCAACGGCGTTACCTTCTTCCAGATCATAAACGCCGCCCGCGCCGCCTACGAGGTCGACGAACTCGAGATGTCGATCATCAATCTTACCATGACTAACATTCGTACCGTCATGGGCTCGATGGACCTCGATGATCTTTTGTCCAACCGCGATCGGATCAACGCGCAGCTCTTAAACGTCGTCGATCAGGCGACCGAGGCCTGGGGTATCAAGGTCACCCGCATCGAGATCAAGGACATCGATCCGCCGCGCGATCTGGTCGACAGCATGGCGCGCCAGATGAAGGCTGAACGCGAGAAGCGTGCCCAGATTTTGGAAGCCGAAGGCCAGCGTGCGGCCGAAATCCTGCGCGCCGAAGGCGAGAAGCAGGCGATCGTGCTGGAAGCCGAGGGCAGGCGTGAGGCTGCCTTCCGCGACGCCGAAGGGCGCGAGCGCCAGGCGGGCGCTGAAGCCAAGGCGACGCAGCTCGTCTCTGATGCCATCTCGAAAGGCAACGTGCAGGCGATCAACTACTTCGTTGCCAACAACTACGTGAAGGCACTGGAGTCGCTGGCCAAGGCACCGAACCAGAAGGTCATCATGATGCCGCTGGATGCCTCCGCGGTCATCGGTTCGATCGCGGGCATCGCCCAGATTACGGCCGAAGCCTTCGGTGGAGGCGTACAAGGCTCTACGCCGCCGCGCGGCTCAGCGCGGGGCAGCGTTCCGCAGGTTTGAGCAGGCAAACGGCAATTCGGTCCACGAGACAAGCTAGGCAGCCATGCAACACTGTGAGGACTGTCGTAACCGTCTTTGCTATGCTCGTTGGTTGCAGGGGGAGGGCTTAAGCGATGTCGATAGTTGATTTCCTTTGGAACCTAGGCCCGTGGAACTGGTTCATCCTAGCGGTCATATTGTTTCTGCTGGAGACGATTGTTCCTGGCGTTCACTTCATTTGGTTCGGCCTGGCTGCCTTCATCGTGGGTGCGTTGAGCTTCTTCGTCGACATCACGTGGCAATGGCAGCTCGTCATCTTCGCTGCCATAGCGTGTGTGACCGTGTTCTTCATGCGCCATTATGCTGCGCCCGACATGCATAGCACCGACGAGCCCGATCTCAACATCCGCGCCGCGCAGTACATTGGGCGTGAGGTATTGGTCGAAGAGGCGATCGCGGGAGGGCGTGGCAAGGTGCGCGTTGGGGACACGCTTTGGTCAGCGCAAGGGGCAGATGCGCCCAAGGGCGCGCGCGTTAAGGTCACCGGGACAAGCGGTACGGTGCTGATCGTGGAGCCGACAACGGCCTAAACGAAAATCTGTAGGCGTGCTCGTTCTATGCCGGTGCTGCTAGCCCTACGCCACACCGGTTCGCAGCAGATCGTGAACGTGCAGGATGCCCACGGGCTTGCCCTTATCGACCACAAACAGCGCCGTGATGCGCGAAGCGTTGATCATCTCCAACGCCGCTGAGGCGAGCATCTTGGGTTTGGCCGTTTTCGGCCGGCGCGTCATGACATCGACAGTGCGCGCTGCCAATAGATCCTCACCCATATGACGGCGCAAGTCGCCGTCGGTGACAATCCCGATCAGCTTGCCCTTGGCATCGACAATCCCCAAGCATCCAAAGCTCTTCTGCGTCATGGTAACAAGCGCTTTGCTCATGGACTCGGTGTCGCGAGCAAGAGGCAATTTGTCGGCCTTATGCATGACGTCGCTGACGTACTTGAGGCTTGCACCGAGCGAACCGCCGGGATGAAAGGTCTTGAAGTCGTGCGCGGTGAAGCCCTTCGCTTCCAACAGCGCGATCGCGAGACAGTCGCCGATTGCAAGCTGCATGGTCGTCGATGTTGTCGGCGCCAGCCCGTGCGGGCAGGCTTCTTTCGTGCGCGGCAGTTCCAAGGCGACGTCTGATTGCTGCCCAAGCGCAGACTGCGCGCGCGATGTAATCGAGATGAGGGGCACCGAGAAGCGTCGCGAATACGTAATGAGGGGATTGAGCTCGACGGTTTCGCCCGACCACGACAGGACCAACATCACGTCGTCGGGCGTGATCATCCCGAGGTCGCCGTGGGATGCCTCTGTTGGATGAACGAAAAATGCCGGCGTGCCGGTCGATGCAAACGTCGCCGCGATCTTCTGGCCGACGTGTCCACTTTTGCCGACGCCAGAGACGATCACGCGGCCAGGTGCGGCACGCATCAAGCGTAGCGCGGTGCTAAACGGTCCCCCCAGCGGTCCGGCAAGCGCTTCGCGGAGCTGGGCTAAGCCTTCTCTCTCCAGGTCCAGCGTGCGCATCGCTGAGGCAATCGGCAAGTGAGCGAGCCGCTTGCCGCCATCAATGCTTTTTAGCTTGCGTAAGGGCCCTCCGCCCGCCGTCATGGTTGGTCTCCCCCGATGCCCCCAGCGGCACGTAAGGCCAAGAGTTTCATACGAATCCCAGGCCCTGTCTAGATAGCGCGGCGCTTCCTCGTGCCGCATCCCGTCATCTTTTCGCAAACAGTGCGTTATCCGGTACAGACCTACAGTCGCGGCGATCTATGGCCTTCGCGTGACGGTTATACTCA
>JAUWCP010000360.1 GCA_030609245.1 Hyphomicrobium sp. | reverse complement strand
CCTAATAGCATAGTCTCCCACTTGTTTAGCGGCGAGATTTCTGTTGCGCCGGTGAATGCAATCAAATGCAATAAATCGCAATTGGGAGAGTGCTCTTATGAAGACCATTGTATCGCGTTTCATGAAGGACGAGACCGGTGTCACGGCCATCGAATACGGCCTGATCGCTGCCCTCGTCGCCGTCGGCATCATCACCGCCCTCACCACTCTGGGCACTTCGCTGAGCTCCATCTTCGGGGACGTTTCGGCTGAGCTCGACGCTGCGTAGCCCTAATTCCCTGGGCTTTTCGATTGCCGGTTCGATGTCTGGCAATGTCGCGTGAGGATCAACCGGCTTAGAAAATGGGCCACTTGGCGCTTGAGCACCAAGTGGCCCCATCGATGACAGGCTCAAAAAGCCTGTGGGCCTACGCTGCGCAGGCGTGATGCCAGTTCTCGGGAGCGGAATGAAATCTGGGGGTTACTAACGTGCTGGAACACCTCTTTATTTTGGTCCTTCCGTTCGCCATGGCGTTTGCGGCTGCGATGGACCTTCAGACGTTGACAATCCCCAATAGCGTGTCTGTCGTTTTGATGGGGGCATTCCTTGTTGCAGCTCTGATCGCCGGCCTCTCCTGGCAGGGCGTTCTCCTGCATCTCGCCACCGGCTCCATCATGCTTCTGGTGGGCATTTTCATGTTTTCCATGGGCTGGCTTGGTGGCGGCGATGCCAAACTGTTGGCGGCAGGTGCGCTTTGGATCGGGCTCGATCATTTGGTGCCGTTCTTAGTCTACGTCGGATTGTTTGGCGGCGCGTTGTCGCTCACGATCCTCGCCTACCGCAAGTCCCCGACCGGTACAGTGATTGCCTCGTATCTGCCGGGCTGGGCAGAGAGGCTGCACACCAAGGGTAGCGGTATCCCGTATGGGATTGCGGTCGCCGCGGGGGCACTGGTTGTCTTCCCATCCACCAACCTGTTCGCACTGCTAGCGGTTTAGTTCGTCGCAAACGGCACCCTGCTGCGCCACCGGGACAAGCACCAATCTACGACGCTGATTAACCTCGCGTTGACGATTGTCGATCAGACTACGTCCGAATCTAAAGATGAACACCGCAGCGTCGAAAGGGCCTTTCTGCGCGATGAAACGAGCACAGCTGATTGGTTTTTCCATTGCCGGTGCGGCGGGCCTTTTGGCCTTCATGCTCATGAGGTCGATGGTGAACGGTCCACAAGAGCCGACGCGTGTTGCAGTGCCCGTCAATGTGACGGAAGTGCTTGTGGCGCGCAGTGACATTGGCCTGGGGAAGCTCACCAAAGAGAGCAGCTTCCGCTGGCAGACTTGGCCGGCAGATGCGGTGACGCCATCGTTTATCACGAAGTCCTCAAGTGAGAATGACGTGAAGGACATGTACGGGGCTATTGCCAGGGCACCGATTATGGCCGGCGAGCCCGTTACCCGCAAGAAACTGATCAAGGCCGGTCAAGGCGGCGTGCTCGCGGCCATTCTTCCCGGCGGCATGCGCGCCATCTCGACTAAGATCAAAGAA
>JAUWCP010000092.1 GCA_030609245.1 Hyphomicrobium sp. | reverse complement strand
GCGATGTGCGTCTCAAGGGCTGCTATTCGGTTGGCGCCCGCTTAGCTTTATGCAGCATTGGAGTGCCCGACGCATCCGTCTCGACCGGGCCCAACCGGTGACCATCGACTATGGACTAGAGCGCGTTTTTTAAGCGCTCGTAGCCCTTCTTGAGCTCGCCGCCAAGTATGTCGAGAGCACTACTCACATCCTCAGCAGTCTTTTCGACTTCAGCCTTGGCAGCAAAATCGTTCCACTGTTTCTCCAACGCCTCCCACTGCTGCTTAGCCTCCATGGATCCGAGGCGAGCCTGAACCTCAAGCTCGTCGCGCTTCTGTTTTAGCTCGGCCAACATTTTCTCGACTTTTGACATTTCGCAACTCCGGACCAGCGTCTGAATCGACGGGCTGACGGCGCGATCGGGCGCACGTCGGAGCCAACCCCAGTGCTAGTCGAAACATCCAAGAAAGTCCAATGCGCGATCGCCCCGAGTACGCCAAATTCAGAATGGCCGAGATCATCACGGCGGCGCTTGGCAGCCATTAGTCATACATGAAAATCACGCGCCAGCTTTGCGACAGTTCTGCGGTATGTCGTGCCCTCCGACCTTGAAGTTCTCGCAGGTTAGAAAAAGAAGGTGGTTCTTTCCTATCACGAAACCAGCAGTTGCCATGACCAGAAGAATGCCGAGAAGCGCGACACGTAGCTTTGTGTGCGTCAATCGATCGATGTCAGGCACGACCGCGGCGATGATGACGTAGAGCAAGTACGGGAGTGTCAGAAAAGCGCTTGCAAGAGTTACCACCCAGAGCACCCATGTGCCGGGACTGTCGGGCCTGTACGTTTCGATATCGATAAAGGCTGATAGCACAAGCCAAACTGTCGGCAACGCTAGAAGGAAGCGTCCCCGCCAGGGCATCTTTGCCAGCGGCATCTCCATCTGTGGGAGAAACATGCTCGCCAGCAATGCCGCGGTGGCGGCAACCCAAACGTACAAAAGATGCGTGAAAAAGATTGTCCCAAAGACGCCGTACCAGAATGCTGCGTTGGACACGGTGGCCGATAACGCGATCGCCGATATGACAAAGACCTTTGCCTCTGCTTTGCTTATCGCATGGTCGTCCTGCGTCATGGCACCCTTGCCCTCTCTGCCGCGCGCCGGGCTGTATGTCCGCTTGTGGCACTTAGCGGACATCGACCGCGCCTCGGAGAATGTCTGCTCTTGGGGGTAAAGCGGACACTTGCGTGGAGCCCGCGGCCGTCGTCCGTGGAAATAAGGCCGCCTTACTGACTGCCTACTAGCCAAAATCCCACTTGTTGACTTCCAGCAGGTGCTAATCCTGCGTAGCCTGCACCACGCTTGCGAAAAGCGTTTTGGGATTGACGTTAATCGCTTTGGCTAGGGCGATAAATTCCACCACATCCAACCGTCTCTCTCCTCCTTCGATTTTTGCAACATATGACTGCGGCTTGCCCAACCGTCCGGCAATCTCCTGCTGGGTGAATCCAGCTCCACGCCGTGCCGCAACCAGAACGGCAATAAACTTTGAATAGGACGCCGAGTGAACGGATTCGGTCATAGGCTCCAACCATATTTTCGGAGCTTTTTGACTAATCCTACTTTCGGATTATCCCAGTTTAGGATATTATGATTTGGTCATTGGAGACTGGACTGGTTTGAGTACGGCAGGATGGACGATTACAATTTCTGGCAGGATTTTTTTTGACACCTACCAATCCCTATCGGACCCGACGAAGGCTCTTTGGCTGATCGTGCCGCCAGCTTTTGTTCTGGGCCTTATGGCACTCATCATGCGCCACCGCGTTGCCGTCAGGCGAGCCGAGAACGGCATTCGCGGCGACCTCGTCTACACGATCCACCGGGATGGCGACGACAAGCTCCATGTCTACCGCCACGGGCCGGCGTCAGACCGCGAACCCGCCTTAGTGTTGCTCGACCAGCCAAATGGCGACCGTGCGGCACCATGAATCCCGGCCGTTCTGCTTCAGAGTGTATGACTTCTCTTGGGTGAGCGAACAGGGAGCATCAGGATAAATCCGGTGACGAGGAACAGCGCGATTGCCGAAATGCCGAGTCGCTGGCTATTCGTCACTTCTGTCACGGTCGCGATCAGGAAAGGAGCAAGGAACGCCGTGACCTTGCCGGAAAAGGCGAAGAGGCCAAAGAACTGCGTGATCTTTTCCGGGGGGGCAAGCCGCGCCAGCAGCGAGCGGCTGGAGGCTTGCACGGGCGCCGCCACCAAGCCGACGAGGATAGCAAATCCTAAGAACACTTGCTCGCCTATGGAGGAGAAGGGGGAAGATCCGGCTGCCTTCGGCGCGACCTCGACGACATAGAATACGTGCGTGGGGTCGACCGACAAGATCCCGATCGCGCCCATGAGCAGCAAGAATAACGCTCCAAGAATGACAGCCTTGGAACTAAACCGGTCATCGAGCGTGCCGCCGATGAGCGCGCCGAATGCGCCAACAAGCGTCAACACGATGCCAAAGATGCCGAGCGATAGCGGGCCCCAGCCGAAAACCGCCGCACCATAGATGCCGCCGAACACGAAGATGGCCGTCAGGCCGTCTGTGTAGATCATGCGCGCGACAAGGAAGAGAAGCATGTCGCGATGGCCTGGCAGCGAGCGGATCGTGTCCCAAAGCTCCGCCGTTGCAGACCGGCCGTCGTGCGGTCTCGCCTGCTTGATGTCGGGCACGAATAGAAAGAATGGAATCATGAAAACGAGATACCAGATCGCTGACAATGGCCCGACCAGACGATCGCCTTCACGCCCGCCCGCATTGAGCGTCATGACAGGGTCGAGCCCCAGCAGCGTCTTTCCCGTATCCGGGCTTGGCACGATCAACCCCGCGATGAGTGCAAGGCTCACCAATCCACCGAAGTAGCCGCAGGCCCAGCCCCGACCCGATAGCCGGCCGAGTTCGTTCTGTGGCACCAATCCCGGCATGATTGCGTTGGTGAACACGGCAGTGTACTCGGCAGCCGCTGTCGCGCACACGAATGCAAAGAGCACAAAGTAGATCGTTTGCGTGGGTGCGTCCGGGGTTGCGAACCACAACGTTGCCATCGCGGCGGCCAGGATCACGGAGAGCAGCGCGATCCACGGCTTGCGTTGCCCCCGTCCGTCCGCGAAAGCGCCGAGGAAGGGGCTGCCCGCAGCAATCAACAGACCTGCGATCGCGGCTGCATAACCCCACATCACTTGCCCGCGCGCGCCGTCGCCTACGACCGTGTTTGCAAAGTAAGGCGCGAACAAAAATGTCAGGATCAGCGTGTAGTAGGGCTGCACGGCCCAGTCGAACCCCATCCACGCGATGCGTGCACGCAGCGGCGCCCGCCTCACGGGCTCAGCATTTTGCGCAGGCGCGGAAATATCCAAGTCGACAACCCTGATCCAAGCCCTCGTGCACGACGCCTATAGCACGAAATACGAGACGCTGCGGCGCGTGCGGTCGGTGGCGTTAGAGCCTGATCGTTTCACTTGGACACACTTGAGCTGTTCCAAGTGAAACGATCTTGCTCTAGTGCACCATGATCAGGTGGCAGGGACGTTCATTGTGATCGTGCGTCCCCCTGCGGGAAGAGGCGCGCCAAATGTGTATCCGCTGCGGTGATCGCCAGGATCTCCACACAGCGCTCGGCGATCGACACGAAGATTAGAACGCCAGTGCGCTTCCTACGCGACGACGCCTATGACGCTTTCGACCAGGTTTGCGATGAGGTCGGCGCGTCGCTCATGCTGGCTCAGCACCTGCTCTCAGGCGGCCTTGGCATTTTGCTCAAAAGTCGGAATATTAAAGACGTCACATCCCGATGCTAAAATTGCGAGGCCGACAAAGGACGTGATGATCAGCCGTCGTGCTAAGAACCGTGCTCACGTGTCAGCCTTGAGCAACGATCGCCACGGGCGCCAGCATGTCATTGTACTCGCGGTACTTTGCGCCGACGCATGTCGTGGCGTGGGCGTCGCTTAGGGGTTCGTCTCCGCGCTACCCCCACGCGAATCGATCCAGGTTGGCCCCCCTTCGTTGCAAGGAGTTCGTAACGTTGCCATATTCCCGCGGCACTACAGGGCTGGTGGCCACACAATGCGCCATTAGCCATGAGCGATCATGGCGGGGGAAATTGGTTTGAAGCGTAATTCTATAGCGATGATGAACACCAAGGGCGGCGTCGGCAAGTCGACCCTTGTCATGGCCGTTGCAGAAACGATGTCGGCTCATCACGGCAAGAACGTGCTGGTGATTGACAGCGACGCTCAATCGAGTGTCTCCAGCATGCTGATGACGGTATCCAGCCTTTATAAGCTGCAGAGCGAAGCTGCGACGATTGTCGATTATCTGCACTGCACGGTGCTCAAGGCCGAGGCCGCCGAGTGGCCAAATTTCATCGTGCGTAACGTCTCCGATGTGGATGAGTCGCGCACCGTATTCCTGTTGCCGAGCGACATGCAACTCACCCTGCTTGAGCGAGAAGTGTCGAGGGAAAGCCTGCATCCGCGTCTGCGCTCGGTCATCGCCGTGCTGTTGAGCGAGATCCGCAAGGTCTTTGACATCGTGCTCATAGACTGTCCGCCAGGCCTGTCGATCCTTACCGAAAGCTGGCTGCGCGAAGCCGATTTCTATATCTCGCCGACCAAGGCTGACTACATATCGGTATGCGGGCTGGAAGTCTTTCGACGCTTTAAGTCCTTGAACCCCGAGATGGGATTTGCTGAGAATCTCGGCGTCATCGTCAACATGAAAGAGCCAAACTCAGCGTCCGATGAGGAATACCATAAATGGCTTGCCGGCAACCCGGCAAACCGCTGCTTCACCCACGCAATTCCGCGACTCAATGTGCTTCAGAACGCCGCGCGTTTCCAGCCGGAGCAGCGCAGCTATCTCGCCAAGTATCCGGGGCAGATTGGCAAGGCGGCGCGCATGCTGACCGAGGAAATCCTCACGCGTTTGGACGATGCCGCCAAAGGAAAAGATCCGGCTACTGCCGAAAACGCCTCAACCGCCGCTTAGCCTGCGCCGTGATTTAATCTTGCAATGTCGGTTGAGGAATTGGAGCGGGCGATGAGATTCGAACTCACGACCCTCACGTTGGCAACGTGATGCTCTACCCCTGAGCTACGCCCGCATCCATGGGGTAACGGCGCCTGAATAGGCGGCACGATCACGCCTTATGGCGCAACTGTCCAGCCATTGCAAGCAAGGCAGCTCGCTCTCTCGTAAAGTCACCGCACGCGGGCCGTCACTGCCCCCAGCAAGCCTGGTCAGCTCTTCCTGCCGGTTCCAGCTTTGATGTAGCTTTTAAGCGAGCAGTTTGAAAAGCCAGCGTCCGAGAAGGTCGATTTGACTTCTTTAAGCGCCTTGCTCTTTGAAGTGGCAACGCCGACCGCACAGCCCTCATTCGGCTTCGTGCAGCACATGATGGCAAAATAGTTGTTCATGCCGTTTGTGCTGGCAGGGCGTGAGGCACACGTGTCGGAAACGTGCTTGCAGGCGTCGATGGCGAGCCGCTTTGCTTGATCCTGAGACGTCGCCCACACAACAGTAGACGAGTTCTCGTGATTTGGGACGATCGCCGCCCATCGGTCCTGCGCTAAGGCAGAGCCAGTCAGCAGAGGCAGACTCAATGCCATCGCGACGGCGAGCAGCAAGGTCTTTGCAGGCATCTTCTCTCCTATTCTCATATCCGTTCAATGCTACTGCTGCCGCAGTCTGTCTTCAAGCGCAGTAAGCTAGGTTACACTCGCGGCCATGTGTAAACCTTGCCGTTCTAATGCCGCGCTTGTTTGGCGTCATAGTGGCGACCGGTTAGATATGCCACGATCATCGTTAAGAAGTTGCTCTTGAGCGCTGAAGAACACTATGCCCGCGACCCGCCAAGATTTATTTGCACGTCTTGCTCAGCTCGGCATCGAGACATGCACAGTTGAGCATGAGCCGCTGTTTACGGTCGCCGAAAGCAGCAAACTTGAGCGTGAGCTTCCCGGCGCCCATACCAAAAATCTGTTCCTCAAGGACGATGGCGGCGAACTCTTTCTCGTCGTCGCACGCACCGAGACCCGCGTCGATCTCAAGGCGCTGGCCAAGACCCTGCACGCCGGACGCTTTAGCTTCGGCAAGCCGGAGCTGTTGATGCAGGCGCTCGGCGTGCCGCCAGGTTCTGTCACGGCGTTTGCCGTGATCAACGATCCGGAGCGGCGGGTGCGGGTCGTTATCGACGCGGAACTGATGCAGTACGACTGCGTCAATTGCCATCCGCTGGAAAATACCGCCACCACGAACATTGCACGCGACGACCTTTTGCGGTTCATTCGCTCGTGCGGCCATGAACCGAGGATTGCTATGCTCGGCGGGAGCAAGATCGAACGCGAGGAACCGTGAGGCCCATTCCGCGCCCAGACTTGAGACTTTGGCGGCCGGGCTCTCTTGCAGTTCGCTCTCGCCGTCACGATTTGCTGGGGCTCAGGCCAAGATCAATGGCGCCTAGCGCCGGTATCCAGTTCAAATCAATTGAGCCCCCTTGCGGCTTTGGCAGGGCTACCCCGCCACGGTAAGCTGGGGCAAAACAACCGGGATATGACGAAGATGGATTTTGGGGCGCTTAAGGGGACAGCGGACGCCGAGCTCATTAAGAGCTCGACCACATCGGGTTTCACCAAGGATGTGATCGAGGCCTCCCGCGACGTGCCCGTGCTCGTCGATTTCTGGGCGGCGTGGTGCTCTCCTTGCAAGCAGCTCACTCCGCTGCTGGAGAAAGTCGTCACGAGCTATGGCGGCAAAGTTCGCCTGGTGAAGATCAATGTTGATGAGCACCCCGCCATCTCGGGGCAGCTGCAAGTCCAATCTTTGCCTACCGTCTTTGCCTTCCGCGACGGACGTCCGCTCGATGGCTTTAGGGGCGCCCAGCCCGAGAGCGCGATCCGCGCTTTTGTCGATCGCATCTTGGGCGAGGAGGCCGAAGCCGATCTCGCTACCGTGCTTGCCCAAGCCGAGGAAGCGCTGCAGCAGGGCGACGTGCAGACCGCGGCGGGTGTGTTCGCGGCGGCACTACAGCAAGATCAGCACAATCCCGCCGCGCTCGCCGGACTTGCTCGCTGTTATCTTCATACAGGTGACATTGAGCGTGCCGAGCAGACGATTGCGCTCGTTCCGCCCGATGCGCAGAACGTCGCCGCTATCAGGGGCGTCAAGGCGGCGCTTCAGCTGGCACGTAAGGCCGGCCAGGACGACAATCGGTCCGAGCTCGAATCTCGCATCAATTCAAATCCTGCCGATCACCAGGCCCGTTATGATCTGGCTGTTGCGCTTGCTGCACGCGGCCAGAAAACCGAAGCCGTGGACCACCTGCTCGATGCGGTGCGCCGCGACCGTGAGTGGAACGAACAGGCAGCACGCAAACAGCTCGTTGAGCTTTTCGATGCGTGGGGCCCTAAGGACCCTGCAACCATCGAGGGACGGCGTCGTTTGTCGTCGCTGTTGTTTTCCTAAAGGGCAGCCGAACCCGGAAGGATGAGATCTCCGTGTCACCGATCGACCGCTACCGGCGCCCAGCAGACCTTTCGCCCCGCATCCCTTTGTTCCCATTGTGTGGCGCGATCTTGTTGCCGCGCGCAACCTTGCCACTCAATGTTTTCGAGCCGCGGTATTTGCAGATGCTCGACGACGTCATGGCGGGAGATCGCCTCATTGGAATCATTCAACCGGCGACTGGTGAGGGTAGCGAGGACGAGGAGAGCCGTCTCGGCCGGTCGGTGAGCTTGCGCAGCGTCGGCTGCGTCGGGCGGGTGACGACGTATCAGGAAGTCGAGGATCGGCGCCTCGTCGTGACGCTAACTGGCGTTGCACGCTATGACGTTATTGAAGACGTTTCCACCGGCAAGCCCTATCGTGTCGCGAGCGTTAATTACGATCGCTTCGCCGCCGACTTAAACGAAGGCCTCGGCGAGGAGCAGGTCGATCGAGCCAATCTATTGCGCGTTTTGCGGTCCTATCTCGACGCCAACAAGTTGGACGCGGATTGGGCGGCTATACAGCGCGCCTCAAGCGAGTTCCTTATCAACGCGCTGTGCGTTATGTGTCCATATGGTCCTGAGGAGAAGCAGGCGTTACTCGAGGCGGAAGATTTGAAAAGTCGCGCCGATGTTCTTGTTGCGCTCGCCGAGATGGAACTCGCTTCCTCAAGTGGCAGCGGTGGTACGCTGCAATAGAGCGGCAAGGAGGGCCCCATGAATGATCCGGCCGGGACGGGTGCGGCAAGCGAACAAGTTGACCCTAGGTTGCTTGAAGTCCTCGTCTGCCCGCTCACCAAAGCAACACTACAATACGACGCTAAAGCCCAGGAGCTGATCAGCCGCCCCGCTGGACTCGCCTATCCTATTCGCAATGGCGTCCCACTCATGGTTATCGAAGCCGCGCGTGAAATCGACGATAAACCTCGCACTACGGACCATACGTGAACGCCCAAATATCATTAACTTTCCTGCTTCAGGATTTGGAAAGCCCAATGGGATTTTTGCAGCATCTTGGGATTGCTGGCGTTGTAGATTGCAACCAACGTCGGCGAACGTGTCTTCAGTTCGAAGATTGCCTGAGTAAGGCGCGGCGTCCGGCGTTAAGGACGCAGTGCGCTAGTTGCGAAATGTCGCGGGAATGCAGATCATCGAAATCTGGCCAAGACTACGAGACCGGATCATGCCGCGTGCATGGTCTGCCGGATCGATATCGCTGCGCTTCACGGCGATAGGCGCCGTAGCGGCCCTTCTTATCGCATTGTCATTGGCGCC
>JAUWCP010000213.1 GCA_030609245.1 Hyphomicrobium sp. | reverse complement strand
GACAACTCTTCGCTGTCTGAAATGGTGATCGAGACCGAGCCGGTGCACCGGCAGGTGTTCATCGGCTGCCCGTTGACGATCCTCGATCAGGACGACTTTGAGCGCCGGCTTTATGTGACGCGCAAGGTCGTCTCCAACGCGGTCTATCGCGCTTACAAAGGTCGCGATATCGGCCACTACACAGTTTCGCTGTCAAGTCGCACACTCGTCTACAAGGGCATGTTCCTGTCTAGCCAGGTCAAGGCCTATTACAAAGACCTGTCCGATCCGCGCTTCGTCTCAGCGATGGCGCTCGTGCATCAGCGTTTTTCGACCAATACCTTCCCGTCCTGGAAGTTGTCGCATCCCTATCGCATGGTCGCGCACAACGGGGAGATCAATACGTTGCGCGGCAACGTCAATTGGATGGCCGCGCGCCAGGCAACCGTATCGTCACCGCTTTACGGAAGCGACATTTCCAAGCTGTGGCCGATCTCATATGAGGGCCAATCGGACACCGCCTGCTTCGACAACGCGCTCGAATTCTTAGTCATGGGCGGCTACAGCCTGTCTCATGCCGCAATGATGCTCATCCCCGAGGCATGGGCCGGTAATCCGCTCATGGATCGCAAGCGCCGCGCCTTTTATGAATATCATGCCTGCCTGATGGAGCCCTGGGACGGCCCGGCCGCTATGGCCTTCTCCGATGGCCGCCAAATCGGCGCAACACTCGACCGAAACGGGTTGAGGCCGGCACGGTATTACGTGACGAAGGACGACATCGTGGTGATGTCGTCCGAAGCGGGCGTGTTGCCTATGCCGGAGGAGACGATTGTCCAGAAGTGGCGGCTGCAGCCTGGCAAGATGTTGCTCATCGACCTTGAGAAGGGCCGCATCATCTCTGATCAAGAACTCAAGAGCGAGATCGCGGCCAGCCATCCTTATGACACCTGGCTGAAGCGCACGCAGATCAAGGTCTCCGACTTGCCGCTGCCCACTCAACGCGCTCCGGCAAAGAAGACCAACGTCGCGCTGCTCGACCTGCAACAAGCGTTCGGTTACACGCAGGAAAGCCTCAAACTTCTCATGGCGCCCATGGCGGAAGCCGGTCAGGAAGGCATTGGCTCCATGGGCACGGACACGCCGCTGTCTGCCCTGTCTTCGAAGTCGAAGCTGCTGCACACGTACTTCAAGCAGAACTTTGCACAGGTGACGAACCCGCCGATCGACTCGATCCGCGAAGAACTCGTTATGAGCCTCGTCTCCTTTATCGGGCCGCGCCCCAACATTCTCGACCTTGAGGGCACCTCGCGCCAGAAGCGGCTTGAAGTCTTTCAACCCATCCTGACGAATGAGGATCTGGAGCGCGTGCGCCAAATCGGCGAGGTAAAGGATAACGAGTTCTCGTCGATCACCATCGATATCACCTACCCGGCAGACACAGGCGCCAACGGCATGGGCCCCGCGCTCGATTGCATTTGCGCCGAAGCCGAGGAAGCCGTTCGCTCGAATGAGTACAACATCATTATTCTGTCCGACCGCGCCATGGGGCCGGATCGCATTCCAGTCCCAGCGCTTCTGGCCACATCAGCGGTCCACCATCACCTGATTAAGCAGGGCTTAAGGACGAGTGTCGGGCTTGTCGTGGAGACCGGTGAAGCGCACGAAGTGCATCAGTTCTGCACGCTTGCCGGCTACGGCGCCGAGGCGATCAATCCCTATATCGCGTTCGAGACGCTGGAAGGAATGTTGCCCGATCTCGACGAGGAGAAGACTGCGGATGACGTGAGGAAGAGCTACATCAAGGCTATTGGGAAAGCGATTTTGAAGGTCATGGCCAAGATGGGCATCTCGACCTATCAGTCCTATTGCGGCGCGCAGATTTTCGATGCCGTTGGCCTAAAGACCTCCTTTGTCAATCGCTTCTTTACCGGCACCCATACGCAGATCGAAGGTGTTGGCTTGCGCCAGATCGCGCAGGAGACGGTCAAACGCCACACTGCGGCCTTCGGCGATGTGCCCGTGCTTGATCACGAGCTGGACGTCGGCGGCGAATACGCATTCCGCGTGCGCGGGGAGGCCCACATGTGGCGCCCCAATGTCGTCGCCGATCTGCAGCACGCGGTGCGAGCCAACCTGCCCGACAAGTACCGCTCGTTTGCCAAGCAGGTGAACGATCAGTCCGAGCAGCTGATGACCATGCGCGGCATGTTCCGCCTGCGCTCAGCTGAGTCGCTGGGGCGCGCGCCGGTGCCGCTTGAGGAAGTCGAGCCGGCGGCCGAGATCGTGAGGCGGTTTGCAACCGGCGCCATGAGCTTTGGCTCAATCAGCCGCGAGGCGCACACCACGCTCGCCATCGCCATGAACCGCATTGGCGGCAGGTCGAACACGGGCGAGGGCGGCGAGGAAACCGACCGGTTCAAGCCGCTACCCAACGGCGATTCCATGCGCTCGGCCATCAAGCAAGTGGCGTCGGGCCGTTTCGGCGTCACGACCGAGTATCTTGTCAACTCGGACATGATGCAGATCAAGATGGCTCAGGGCACCAAGCCCGGCGAGGGCGGACAACTGCCCGGCCATAAGGTCGACGCGGTGATCGCGAAGGTGCGCCATTCCACACCGGGTGTTGGGCTCATTTCGCCGCCGCCGCATCACGACATCTACTCGATTGAGGATTTGGCGCAGCTCATCTTCGATCTGAAAAATGCAAACACCCAAGGCGACGTCTCGGTGAAGCTCGTCTCCGAGGTCGGCGTCGGCACAGTGGCTGCGGGCGTGGCCAAGGCGCGCGCCGACCACGTCACGATTTCGGGTTTCGAAGGCGGCACTGGCGCCTCGCCGCTCACCTCGATCAAGCACGCCGGCTCTCCCTGGGAAATCGGACTTGCAGAAACACATCAGACGCTAGTGCTCAACCAATTGCGCGGGCGCATCTCGGTGCAGGTCGACGGCGGCTTGCGCACTGGCCGGGATGTCGTGGTTGGAGCCCTGCTCGGCGCCGACGAGTTTGGATTCTCCACCGCGCCGCTTATTGCGGCCGGCTGCATCATGATGCGCAAGTGTCACCTGAACACCTGCCCGGTCGGCATTGCCACACAGGACCCTGTGTTACGCGCCAGATTCCAGGGCAAGCCCGAGCACGTGATCAACTACTTCTTCTTCGTCGCCGAAGAGGTGCGCGAGATCATGGCCACGCTTGGCTTCCGCACCTTTCCCGAGATGATCGGGCAGTCGGACGTGCTCGATAAGGACCGCGCAATCGACCACTGGAAAGCCAAAGGGCTCGATTTCTCCAAGATCTTCTACAAGCCGAAGATGCCTGAGCACGTTGCGATCTACAATTGTGAGCGCCAAGACCACGGGCTGGACAAGGTACTGGACAACAAGTTGATCGAGTTGTGCCGACCGGCCCTCGATTCCCGCAAGCCCGTGAAGGAAGAACTCGAGATTAAAAACACTGATCGTAGCACCGGCACCATGCTGTCAGGAAAAATCGCCAAGCGCTACGATCATGCCGGTCTTCCCGAGGACACCATCTGGCTAACATTGAAGGGCACGGCTGGCCAAAGCTTTGGCGCATGGAGTGTGCGCGGCGTGACGCTGGATCTCGTCGGCGAGGCCAATGACTACGTTGGCAAGGGCCTGTCCGGCGGCACGCTGATCATCCGTCCGGACCCGGTTTCAGGCATCACGCCTGAGGAGAGCATCATTGTCGGAAACACGGTGCTCTATGGTGCCATTGCCGGCGAGTGTTACTTCCGCGGCATCGCGGGCGAGCGTTTCGCCGTCCGCAACTCCGGCGCTGTCGCCGTCGTAGAGGGCACGGGCGATCACTGCTGCGAATATATGACCGGTGGTGTTGTGGTCGTGCTGGGGCGGACGGGACGCAATTTCGCGGCAGGCATGTCGGGCGGCATCGCCTACGTGCTCGATGAGGAAGGCGCCCTTGAATCTATGTGCAATCTCACCATGGTCGACCTGGAGCCAATCGAGGCCGATCAAGAGGCGATGGAAAAACTCACAAACGGCCAGACAGGCGACCTCGAGAGCCACGGGCTCGTCGAGATCATGAGCGACATATCGAAACGCGACGCGGAGCGGCTCTACCGTCTCATCGCCCGCCACGGCCACTACACGAACTCGGCAAAAGCCAAGCACATTCTCGCAAACTGGCAGGCTTTTCTGCCAAAATTCAAGAAAGTCATGCCGCTTGAATACCGGCGCGCCCTAGCTGAGATCGCTAAGGCGCAGGCCGCCGACACGACGGGATTAGAGGTGCTC
>JAUWCP010000076.1 GCA_030609245.1 Hyphomicrobium sp. | reverse complement strand
GCAGCCTTCGCCTGCTGTGGCCATCCGCTCATCGTACCAACGGGCTCTGCCGCAAGAACAAACTGGCCCGGTTGCACGTCGATCTGCGATAAGCCCGCAAGCAGTACATGATAGCCGCCGCCAGCGTTGATGATCAAGAGTTGCCCATAACTTCTAAATTCACCAGCGTAAACAATCCATCCATCACAAGGTGACGTCACTTGGGCGCCATTGCGAGTTTCGAGTACAAGTCCTTTAGATTTACCACCATATTGCGTTTTTTCCCCGAAAGTGAGGACTTGGCGGCCCTGCGCCGGCATCGTTAGGCGCGATTTGGTCTTGGCGAAGGGTAGGGCGGGCTTGATTCGCCCCGGGCTGCCGGGCATTAGCGTGGCGCCTGGGGCCAGCTCCACGTAGTTCGGCGATGTGGACGGCGGCGAAAGGGCGGCAATTTTCTTGTTCTCGTCTTGCTTTGCCGAATCAGCGGCACTCGTGGGGCCCGCGCCAAGCATCGCCGCCTCGGCCTGCGCCTGCCGCTTCGTTTCTGCATCGTAGGCGCCAAGACCGGTGTTCGTCTGTACGGCCTCGTCGAGCCGCGCAATCAGCTCATTGAGATCGGTGACGCTATCGGAAATTTCAGCAGCGGCGAGCCGCATGCGTTTGAGCTCGGACCGACTTTCGTCGAGCGATACCTTCTTGGTCTCTAGCAGCCCAGACAAACGCGTACGCGCGCCCGTCAAACGCGTCATCTCAGCTTTGAGCCGCTGGCTTTGATCTCGAATTTCCGTCATCACACGGACCAGTTCCGTGAGACGGCCGGCAAGCGCCAGGGCTTGGCCTCGCATTTCCGGAAAGGCCGCCGCAAGCATCATCGCGCTGCGAACCATCTTGAGCGCGTCCTCGCGCTGTGTGATCAACACCGGCGGGGGATTCCGGCCCATGCGCTGCAGCGCGGCCAAGAGCTTGGCAATCTGTCCGTGACGCTGATTGAGCGAGCCGCGAAGAAGCTTCTCCTGCTCCTCCAGCTCGCCCAGCCGATCTTCCATCGCGGTGAGCTTGGCTTCGCTCGTCTTTATGAGGGCCGCTGTTTCCACGAGCCGCACGTTGAGGCGCTCGCGTTCGGCCTTGAGGCCGGACACGTCCGTCTCGAGCGAAGTTGTGCGCTTTTGCGCGTTCTCAAGCTCGATGCGGCGACTTTCGAGGTCTTTCTTAGCTTTCTCGCTCGTGGCCGGCGCTTGCGCAATCGCGCTGCGGCAGAGAGGGAGCGCCGCGACAAGCATCAAGCCAGCGATGATGCCTGCGATATGGGGCAGCGTTCGCGTTTCGAAACTTGCCGGATTCAATGTCGCGCTTCCCCGAAAGCATGGAATGGTTCTGTCTCCGCAGGTAAAGTGATTCTTTGGGAGACTTCAGGCCACCAGAGATGAGAATTAAGGCAATTATTGTGCCTCACCGCTTGCCAATCCGTTGTGATCGCGCGCAATCAACGTCCGGAGTTTGACGCGCGTGGCCTTCCAAAATGTGAGGCTTTGAGGCCTTTTTGCGCCATATGCCGTTTGCTCCGGCCCTAGGAAAGTTCTATCTGATGGCAAGAGAACGGAGATCGAACACTTATGGAAGCGGTACTCTACTACCTGACGACGGCGGCAGTGGCGGCCGTGTTCGTCGTCCTGCTCATGGGTCTTTGGTCTCTTTCAAGGGGAAAGAGCCCCAATCTGAGCCAGAAATTGATGCGCTGGCGTGTCGGCCTGCAGTTCGTCGCAATCGTACTCATCATGCTTTTTGTATACGTGTCTCAATATTAAGGGATGCGGACCGCGCATGGTCGTACTGAACAAGATCTACACGAGAAGCGGAGACGCCGGGACGACAGCGCTTGGCAGCGGAGAGCGCGTGGCTAAGCACGCGTTACGCATTGCCGCCTACGGCACCGTCGATGAAACCAACGCCAGCGTCGGCGTGGCGCGCGTGCATCTGGCAGGCGGCGATTCCGGTCTCGATGCGATGCTGTTGCGGATCCAGAATGATCTGTTCGACCTCGGCGCTGATCTGTGCGTGCCCGATCGCGGTGAGAAACTCGACCACGAGCCGCTTCGTATCAACGATGCGCAGGTCAAGCGTCTCGAGCAAGAGATTGACCAGATGAATGCCGAGCTCAAGCCTTTGCGTTCGTTTGTGTTGCCGGGGGGAACACCTGTAGCTGCCGCCCTGCATGTGGCGCGCACCATTTCGCGGCGTGCCGAGCGTTTGATGGTGGAGCTAGCGGCAATGCCTGACGAGACCGTGAGCGCACCGGCTCTCAAGTATATCAATCGCCTTTCGGATTTCTTTTTCGTTGCCAGCCGCTACGCCAATGACCGCGGTAAAAGCGATGTTTTGTGGGTCCCGGGCCAAAACCGGTAGCGATCGTCACCATACAGCCGAACAGGAACTCGCCTTTGTTTATTCCCATTCGCGACGAGAACTCACTCAAGTCGATTCCGTTTCAGTACGTCACGGTCTCCCTCATCATCATCAACGTGGTCGTCTTCATGCTCGAAGTCGGCACGCTTGGGCAGGGCGCGATTGCGAGCTTTGCCGTCGTGCCCAAGGAACTGTTTGACGTTGGGATCTTCTCAGGCGCGGCCCCGAACGCGACTGATGCGCTCGCGATTTCGGAGGGCACGACGCTCGTCACTTACATGTTCTTCCACGCCGACGTCTTCCACCTTGTGGGCAACATGCTATTTCTGTGGGTGTTCGGCGACAATGTCGAAGACGCCATGGGACACGTCCGATTTCTGTTTTTCTACTTGGCGTGCGGGATCGTCGCCGCGCTGTTCCATTCCTGGATGCTGCCGAATTCGCAGCTACCTCTCATCGGCGCCAGCGGTGCCGTTGCTGGCGTCATTGCCGCCTACTTGATGCTGCATCCGCGCGTCAGCGTCTGGGTGCTGGCGTTTAAGGTCATTCCGCTGCGCATCACGGCCGGGATTGTTCTCGGCTTCTGGATCGCGCTGCAGGTCGTCATGATTATTCTCGCCGACGCCGGGCCCACCGCCTGGTGGGCGCACATCGGGGGCCTGATCGCCGGTGCCGTCCTGATCATCTTTTTGCGCAGGCCCGGCGTGCCGCTCTTCGATAAGGGCGTGCAGCTGGCTTGAGCTCCAAGAGCCGCAAATATCGGTAAGAAACCTCTATAGGACTGAATTCCTCAAGCGTGCACGGCAAGTTAACAGGGCCCCGATTGACTTGGCGGGGCCGCACCCGTAGGTTTGCTCTTCGCACTTGCGAATAGGACAAGAAAGGCTGCTGCTGGGGCTTTCTGGTGCGGTTCAGGCGATTTTCACCGCGCTGCACAACCGCCGCGATTCACGCTAGGAGACCGCCAGCGCGCGCTTTGGGGAGCCGACGGGCATGAAGATCTTGGTGCCGGTCAAACGTGTCGTTGACTACAACGTCAAGATTCGGGTGAGACCAGGCGGGTCGGGCATAGATCTGGCCAACGTCAAGATGTCGATGAACCCCTTTGACGAGATCGCCGTCGAAGAGGCCGTTCGCATCAAAGAGAAGGGTGGGGCCAGCGAGATCATCGCCGTTTCCATCGGACCCGCTAAGGCTCAGGAGACGATTCGCACGGCGCTTGCCATCGGGGCCGATCGCGGCATTCACATCGAGACTCCGGACGGCGCGCTCGTCGAGCCATTGGCTGTCGCGAAACTACTGAAATCTGTCGTCGATGCCGAGAAGCCGGATCTTGTGATCCTCGGCAAGCAAGCAATCGACGACGACTGCAACCAAACCGGCCAGATGCTCGCGGGTCTGCTTGGCTGGCCGCAAGGGACGTTCGCCTCCAAGGTTGTTCTCGACGAAGGTAGCGTGCACGTCACGCGTGAGGTGGACGGCGGGCTTGAGACTTTGAAGCTGAAAATGCCGGCAGTGGTGACCACCGACTTGCGTCTTAATGAGCCGCGCTATCCCTCCCTTCCCAACATCATGAAGGCGAAGAAGAAGCCGCTTGAGACTAAGAAGCCCGATGACTTCGGCGTCGATATTACGCCACGTCTCAAAGTCCAAAACATTACAGAGCCCGCGACGCGCAAGGCCGGCGTCAGGGTCGACAGTGTTGCCGAGCTGGTCGAGAAGCTCAAGACCGAGGCCGGGGTGCTGTGATGACGGTCCTACTTCTCGCCGAACACACCAATGATGCGCTCAACCCGGCAACCGGCAAGGCACTCTCCGCGGCGCGCAAACTCGGCGGCGATATCCACGTGCTGGTGGCGGGCCATAACTGCCGGACGGCTGCCGAAGCAGCGGCCCAGCTCTCCGGGGTTGCCAAGGTGCTCGTAGCCGATGCACCTCAACTTGCGCATGGTCTCGCGGAGGAAACTGCCGCGCTCATCGTTCCACTAATGGCAAGCTACGATACGCTCGTTGCGCCGGCGACCGCCTCGGGCAAGAACGTGTGCCCACGTGTGGCTGCCGCGCTCGACGTGATGCAAATATCCGACATTACCAATGTGGTTTCTGCCGACACTTTCGAGCGGCCGATCTACGCAGGTAATGCCATCCAGATCGTGCAGTCGCCGGAAGCGAAAAGGGTCGTGACGGTGCGAACTTCAGCATTCCCCTCGGCAGCCGAGGATGGCTCTGCGTCAATCGAGGAAACCACACCGCCGCCGGCCGTCGGCCTGTCGTCATTTGAAAAAGCAGAACTGACGACCTCGGACCGGCCAGAGTTGGCGTCCGCAAGAATCGTTGTCTCAGGTGGCCGCGGCCTCCAGTCGAGCGAGAACTTCAAGAAGTTCTTGGAGCCCGTCGCCGATCGACTTGGAGCGGCCCTGGGCGCCTCACGCGCCGCCGTCGACGCCGGTTTCGTACCCAACGACATGCAGGTCGGCCAGACCGGCAAAGTCGTGGCACCGGAGCTCTACCTCGCTGTGGGGATCTCTGGTGCCATTCAGCACCTCGCGGGCATGAAGGATTCGAAGGTGATCGTAGCGATCAACAAGGATGGCGAGGCGCCGATCTTTCAGGTGGCGGACTACGGCCTCGTCGCCGACCTCTTCCAGGCTTTGCCCGAACTAGAGGCGGAACTGAAGAAGGCCGGACACTAACTCGCAGAGAGCGCGGGCTCGGGGATAGAAGGACTTTCGGTCATGAACGTAGCGGTCAAATCGCAAGCCAGACCCAAGACAGGGACCAAGAAGAGCGGGTTTATCAAGAAGGTCGGTATTATCGGCGCCGGCCAGATGGGCTCCGGCATCGCGCATGTGATCGCGCTGGGCGGCTACTCCGTTTCGCTGAACGACCTGCGAAAAGAAATCGTGGATGACGCGCTAGCCAGTATCGAGAAAAACATGGCGCGTCAGACCTCGAAGGGCGTGATCAAGGAGAGTGACGCGAAGGCAGCGTTGAAGCGCATCGGCTTCGTATCCAGCTTCGATGACTTCGCCAATTGCGATCTCGTCATCGAAGCTGCGACCGAGGACGAGGCGATCAAGCGTAAGATCTTTGCCGCGCTTTGTCCGAAGCTGCCTGAAGGGGCGCTGATCGCCACCAATACCTCCTCCATCTCGGTCACCCGGCTCGCATCAACAACGGACCGGCCCGAGCATTTCATCGGCATGCACTTCATGAATCCAGTGCCGCGGATGGAGCTTGTAGAGCTCATTCGCGGTATTGCCACCGACGACGTCATGTTCTCGGCGGCGCGCGAGTTCGTCGATAGCCTCGGCAAGGTGACGGCAGTCTCTGAAGACTTCCCCGCCTTTATCGTCAACCGGATTCTGCTGCCGATGCTAAACGAGGCCGTTTACACACTCTACGAAGGCGTTGGCACGGTCGAGTGCATCGACAAGGCGATGCGGCTTGGCGCACACCATCCCATGGGGCCGCTGCAGTTGGCTGATTTCATTGGCCTCGATACCTGCCTTGCTGTGATGCAAGTGCTTTACGAAGGGCTTTCGGATTCCAAGTACCGGCCCTGTCCGTTGCTGGTGAAGTACGTGGAGGCCGGATGGCTGGGGCGTAAAACGCAGCGGGGCTTCTACGACTATCGGGGCGAGACGCCAGTGCCGACTCGCTGAGCGGCAACGGCAATCTATTCGCTCGATTCCACCGGGCTCGAACCAGGCTCAGTCTCGCTGCCTTGCGCGACGAGCCCTTCCAAAAAGCGCGTCAGATCGTCCGTAGTGTGGTGGATGTACTTCGGTCGTGCCTGCCATCGGCGGATCTGCACATGTGCAGGGTGGTCCTTGTGGTCTGGCTCCACGAGCACCGTCGTCATGCCGAGCGTGTGGGGCGTCTCCAGGTTGTGTGGCATGTCCTCAAACATAGCAGCCTCGAGGGGGACCACATCATGACGGCGCATCATGCGATCGAAGGCGTCGGGCTCAGGCTTTGCCACGAACCCGCATGCGGCGATGTCGCAGATATCCTCAAAGAGATGCAGAACACCCAACTTTTCCGTGACGCGCTCAGCGTGGCGACGTGAGCCGTTCGTATAGATAAGTTTGCGCCCCTGTAGCGCTTCAATGGCTGCGGCGAGATCAGGCGCCTCGTCGACGACCGAAAGGTCGATGTTGTGCACGTAGTCGAGGAACGGCTGCGGATCGAACTTGTGAATGCGCATGAGTCCCGACAGCGTCGTGCCGAACTGTCTAAAGTAGGACTTCTGCAGATGACGTGCGTAGGCCATGGGTACGCCGAGTTGCTTGCCAATGAACTCGGTCATGCGCACGTCAACCTCAGCGAACAGATTGCATGCCGCGGGATAAAGCGTGTTGTCGAGATCGAAGATCCACACGCCTGTGCGTTCAAAGTCCCGTTGTGCAGGTGCCTCCTGAGCAGCATTCGAACCGTCCATGCCGTTTGCTGCCCCAATGTTACGTGGAGGAAAGGCCTTCGCTTCTTTTTTCAGCTCACTCACTAAACGCGCACCTTTGGCTTTCGTTGCGGGCGGCCGACCAGCGTGCCGACACCATGTGTCGTGAACAGCTCCAAAAGCACGCAATGTGGAACACGCCCGTCGATGATGACGACGGCTTCGACACCTGCCTCCACCACCTCAATGCAACCCTCGACCTTAGGGATCATGCCGCTGGAGATGACACCGTCTTTGATCAGGTGGCGCGCCTCCTCAGTCGTGAGCTGCGGAATAAGCTTCTCTTTGTCGTCGAGCACGCCTGCGACGTCTGTCAGCAATAGAAGGCGCTTGGCCTTCATGCGCGCAGCAAGCGCGCTGGCAAACGTGTCGGCATTGACATTCAGCGTCTCGCCTTCCCGTCCAATGGCGACCGGCGCGATGACTGGTATGAGGTCCGACTGCGAGATCACCTCTACTATATGGGGATTGATCTCCACCGGGTCACCCACATAGCCAATATCGACCAGCTTCATAAGGTTCGATTCTGGATCGGGTATCTCGGTAATCTTCTTTGCCACCATCAGGTTGGCATCTTTTCCGCAGATTCCGACCGCCTTGCCGCCTTGCCGATTAATGGCCGAGACGATGTCCTTGTTGATCGCTCCTGCCAGGACCATTTCGACGACCTCGACCGTCGGTTTGTCGGTGACTCTCAGGCCGTGAACAAAATCCGAGCTGATCTCCAGCTTCTTGAGCATGCGGGCGATCTGCGGGCCTCCGCCATGCACGACAATAGGATTGATACCCGATTGCTTCAGATAGACGACGTCCTGTGCAAATGCGTCCGCAAGTGCTGTGTCACCCATCGCGTTGCCGCCAAATTTGATGACAACGGTTTGGTCGTCGTAGCGAATAAGGTGTGGCAACGCCTCGGCGAGGACGCGCGCCTGGACATGCGGTGAGGGTTCTGGCTCGGGTGCGGTGTCTTGTCCGCCGCTATGCGGCACTGTCGTCGAATTCCTCGTCATCGTTCCTAGCCTATGCTTGCCCTCGCCTGAACGATTGGCTTGCCTTGAGTTTCACATTGGAGGCCCTGGCAACCGAACACCAGCACATATTACCGGCAACTTGCCGGCAGCCTAGTGGCCTTGGCGGCGCCTCCAGCGCCGGGGACCTACGGATTTCCCCCACAATAGGGTGCTAACGGATGCTGTGCAGACGCACGGGTCATATAGGTGCTTTGGTGCTGGCAATCAGTTAACGTCGTCGCCATAAAGCCGAATCAGATTTCCCCGATTAGGGTGAAAGGGCCGGGTGCGGGCGCATTTGCTGCTGCAAGCCGCCAAGGAGAATTGAACCCATGATCGCCGACGAAGTCGGTCGTATAGCCATGTCGTCTAACCTCGGCGAGTCGGTAACGCGCGCCGTCGGATATACTCGCGCGCAAAGTCATCCTGAAGTCACGCTGGAACACATGCTGCTGGCACTGACTGAGGATCCTGATGCCGGGCTTGTGCTTGCTGCCAGTAATGTCGACCTGTCACGCCTCGTCACCGATGTGTCAGGCTATCTCGGCCGCCTGAACGACCCCGGCGCGACCGGCAGCGATGCTGAACCTGCTGTCTCCTCCGCCTTGTTGCGCATTCTGGAGGCCGCGGCGGCCGCGGCAAAAGGTGGACAACGGCGTGAGATCAACGGGGCAATCGTACTAGCCGCCATCGTTGGTGACGGCAAGAGCCCGGCGGCGCATATTCTCCGGTCCCAAGGTCTGACGTTCGAAGACGCGATCCGCGCCATTCAACAAGGCGCTGGCGTACCTCCCACCGTTCGGTCCGACTCGAGAGGCTCCAATACCGATAACATTCCGGCAAGCGCGCGCATTGGCGCAGCACCGCAGGAGCAAGTCCCGCCGCAAGTTGAGCTGCCCGTTAGCCACGAACCCAAGCCCGGTGAGGAGGCTGGCGCCGCCATTGAAGAGGCACCGCCGTCTTTCGCCCAGCCCGAGGTCCAATCCGAGAAAGACGAAGATAGCGCGGTGGCTGCCGCTTCTCCCGACGCCGCCGAGGTGTCTGAGCCGTCATCAGAGGCGGAGGCGCCGCACATGCCGTCGTCGGCACCGTTCCCGCCACCGGTCCCAATTCCCTCGGCGCCGCCGGAACCGGCAGCAACACCGTCGTGGACGCCGCCGCCTGCGCCTATGGGTGCGCCCCCGGCTCAACCGGGTCCGGCTGGCCCAGCACCGGCCCAACCCGCAGTTACATCATCGTCCGCTCCGGCAGTTGAGCGTCCTGGTCCGCCTCCGCTGGCGCCATGGCCAGAAGCGCGTGGTCCGCGCGAAGCCGCTCCGCGCAGGTTTGCAAGCATTGTTCCAAATAAAGACAATGCGGCCAGCACGACTACCAGCCAACAGTCCAGAACCAGTACGCGGACCGAAATCGGCCAGCTCATCGAAAACATTCCGCGCAACATGCGCGTTGCCGTGCCTGTCCTCGTCGAGGTTCGCATTGCGCGCCGAGACGTTAAGGCGCTGGCCGAAGGACTTCAGGGCGGAGGCGCTGCCTACCGGCACGAGGTTACCTTGACCAATGCCATGTCCGTGCGTCTTCGCGCTCCTGACGGTGGATTTTTCATCGAGAACGCTTCGCCGGAAACGCAGTGGATCGAGAAGACGCTGTTGCTCTCCTCCGAGGAGTTTGCGATCTGGCGCTGGAACGTGACGCCGCGCGAGAAAGGCAAGAAGCGATTGCAGCTCATTATCTCAGCACGCACCGTCAGCGGTGACGGACTGGCAGCGGAGACAGCGCTTCCCGATCAGGTGATCACGGTCCGCGTGAGGACCAATTTCGCAAAGTCAGTGTCGCGCTGGACGGGATGGGCCGTTGCGGCGCTCGTCGGCGGGCTGCTGGTGAGGTTCGGCGATGGCGCT
>JAUWCP010000251.1 GCA_030609245.1 Hyphomicrobium sp. | reverse complement strand
ATTGATTCCGGGCAGCGGGATGAAGGTCCCAAACCGGTAGACGATGAGCGCGCCCAACGTAAAGTAGATGCGCTTCTTCAGGTCCTCGGCTTTGGCGAACGCGCCAAAGTTGAGATTTGCGGCAAGCTGCTCAGCAGCAGATACCATTGTTCGTCTCTCCCGACTCTAAGCCCGTATTAGCGGGCATCCCCCCTGGTCATCTACAGCTGCCAAGATGGGAGCCTGCGAAAAACCCGGCAACGTTCACCGCCAGCAACCGGGGCAGAACGGCCATTTGCGAGCGCCTACAAAGGCCTATTTCCCGCCCTTAGCCCCTGGCTTCTTTTTGGCCGCCGACTTTTTGGCCTCCGACTTCTTCCTCTTGGCCTCGTCGGCCGGCAGAACCTTCTTTTCAATCAGCGTTATCGAGCCGCCGGCCTTTTCGATCGCTGCCTTGGCAGAAACCGTCGCATGGTCGACCGTCAGTGCGAGCTTGGCTTTGATTTCCCCGGCGCCCAACACGCGCAGGCCGTCCTTCGGCCGGCGCAACACACCGGCTTCAACGAGAGTCGCCAAGTCAAGACGTTTCGACGCATCGAGACGCTTGTCATCAACCGCCTGCTGTAGCGCGCCGATGTTGATCTCGTTGTAGTCCTTCCGCCGCCACTTGCTGAACCCACGCTTGGGAAGACGGCGGTGCAACGGCATCTGGCCGCCTTCGAACCCGCCGATCGCAACACCTGAGCGCGCGGTCTGGCCCTTGCCGCCGCGTCCACCGGTCTTGCCCACGCCCGAGCCAATGCCGCGCCCAATGCGCACGCGAACCTTGCGCGAGCCTACCTTGTCCTTGATCTCATTGAGCCGCATCGCCCTAGCGCTCCCTTAGTCCTTCTTCGGCGCCTTCTCGTCGACGATGCGAACGAGATGGCCGATCTTGTTAATCATGCCGCGCACAGCGGCGGTGTCTTCCAACGTGCGCCGGCGGTGGAGCTTATTAAGGCCCAGCCCGCACAACGTCTGCAACTGGATCGCCGGCCGCCTTTGAGGGCTCGCAATCTGTTCTACCGTAATGGTCTTCTTGGCAGCCATATCAATGGATATCCTATGCATCTTCCTCAAGTGCGGAACAATCAGGCATCAGCGCTCGCCTCACCAGAATCCGAGCCGTCACGCCGCCGCGACACGATCTCGCTCACCTTCTTGTTCCGGCGAGCCGCAACGCCTCGCGGATTCTCCTGCCCCTGCAGCGCGTCGAAGGTGGCGCGCACAACGTTATAGGGATTGGTGCTGCCCATCGACTTTGCGACCACGTCGTGCACACCCAACATTTCGAACACAGCACGCATAGCACCGCCAGCAATGATGCCGGTACCTGGAGGAGCCGAGCGCACGATAACCTTGCCGGCGCCGTGGCGGCCTTTGCTGTCATGATGAAGCGTGCGCGCGTCTCGCAGCGGCACCCGCACCAGGCCGCGCTTGGCCGACTCGGTAGCCTTGCGAATAGCTTCCGGCACCTCGCGCGCCTTGCCGTGACCGAAGCCGACCCGACCCTTCAGATCACCGACGACGACAAGCGCGGCGAAGCCGAACCGCTTGCCGCCTTTCACAACCTTCGCGACGCGATTGATGTGGACAAGCTTCTCGGTAAACTCGCTGTCGCGGTCGTCACGACCGCGGCCGCGGTCTCTTCCCTGGGGACGTGCCACTATCAAATCCTCTCGATCTAGAAGCTGAGGCCGCTTTCGCGCGCAGCATCAGCGAGCGCCTTGACGCGCCCATGGAATAGATAACCTCCGCGGTCGAACACAACGACCTTGACGCCAGCCTTCAACGCACGCTCAGCCAGGACTTTCCCAACGGCCTCGGCCGCTGCCTTGTCCGCACCTGTCTTAAGCCCGCCCTTAAGGTCCTTCTCCAGCGTCGAGGCCGCCGCCACCGTCTTGCCGGCGGCATCATCGATCACTTGCGCATAGATATGCTTCGATGAGCGATACACCGAAAGCCGCGGCCGGGCGGCCGAGCGCGCTTGCAACGTGCGCCGCACGCGAGCCTTGCGCTTGTCGAATTTGTTTTTGAGCACGCTCATAGCCAGCTTTCCTTACTTCTTCTTACCTTCCTTGCGGAAGATGTACTCGCCCTGATAGCGGATGCCCTTACCCTGATAGGGCTCGGGCGGCCGAGAGGCGCGAATATTCGCCGCCACCTGACCGACGAGCTGCTTGTCGATACCCGAGACTGTGACGATCTCCTGCTTGGCGCCGGCCACCTTCACGTCCACGCCTGCCGGAATCTTGTGCACCACGTCGTGGCTGAACCCGATGTTGAGCTGAAGGTGGTCCGTGCCCTTCATGGCCGCACGGTAGCCTATCCCATGAATCTCCAGCGTGCGCGAATAGCCTTCGGTCACGCCGCTCACCAGATTGGCGACCATGGTGCGCGACATGCCCCACATGGCACGCGCCAGTTTCGTCTCCTCAGCAAGCGTCACTTCGATGCCTGCCTCCGCCTTCTGAACCTTGATCTGATCAGGCACCGTAAAGGAGAGTTCCCCCTTCGGCCCCTTCACCTTGACCTCTTGGCCCGTGACCGTCGCCGTCACATTGGACGGGATCGTGACAGGCTGTTTACCGATGCGCGACATGGGCGTTGTCCAAAACCTTGAAGCTCCCGGCGGCTGCCGGGTCCTTACCACTTAGAAGATGTTGCAAAGGATCTCTCCACCAACGTTCTGCTCGCGCGCGCTGGAATCCGACATCACGCCTTTGGGCGTGGATAGGATTGCGACGCCCAGTCCATTGGCGACAGTTGGAAGATCTCGCACGGGTGAATATACGCGCCGGCCCGGCGTGGAGACCCGCTTGATCTCGCGAATGGCCGGCTCGCCGTTGTAGTACTTGAGTTCGATCTCGAACGTCGGGATCGTGCCCTTCTGCTCGACGCGCGCGTAGCCGCGGATATAACCCTCCTCAGCCAACACATCGAGTACCCGTCCGCGGATGTTGGACGCCGGTGTCACCACCTTGGTCCGGCGGCGCATCTGCGCATTGCGGATGCGGGTCAGCATGTCGCCCAACGGATCGTTGATTGCCATGTGCTCTATCCTCTTACCAGCTCGACTTGACCATGCCCGGAATGAGACCTTGACTTGCAAGCTCTCGGAGCTGGTTGCGACACATTCTGAGTTTCCGGTAGTAACCGCGCGCGCGCCCCGTCACCTCGCAGCGATTCCTGATGCGCGTTGGCGACGAGTTGCGTGGCATCTCGGCGAGCTTTATGCGGGCGGCAAAGCGCTCTTCGGCCGGCAGCTTGAGATCGTTGGCGATCTCCTTCAGCCGCTTACGCTTGTCTGCCTTCTGGGCAACCAGGCGCCGTCGCCGGTTGTTGTTTTGTATCGAACTCATCTTTGCCATCTATATCCTCCAAAGGCCTTTCGGTTTCAGCACCCGAGGTCCTCTAGCTTCGAAATGGAAAATTGAAGCCACGCAAAAGCTCGCGTGCTTCATCGTCGTTTGGGGCGGACGTGCATACGATTACGTCCATCCCCCAAATCTGGTCGACCTTGTCGTAGT
>JAUWCP010000228.1 GCA_030609245.1 Hyphomicrobium sp. | reverse complement strand
CGCGCCCGAAATCCCAACAGTCCTCGCTATTGTTTGGCCGGCTGGGAAGGCTGCAATTTTTCACGCTGCTCACACGAAAAGGGCGCCGGTCCGGGGGGAGACCAGCGCCCAACGACCACCGTCAGCCCCTAGGGGAAAGGGCAATTCTCCGCGAGGGATGCGGAGGAGTGGCTTCCGACCATTTAGGGTCACATGCCCCCGATTGATTTGATCCGAATCAATTATGAGCACGACTTTTTGGCCTGTATTTAGCCATTTTTCGCGCTCTATCCTTCCTTATCGAAGGCGTTGCGGCGATGCTCACCGCGGTTCGAATTCATCTTTGAGGTCAGCATATTCGGCTGCCCGGAAAACGAGCGCGCGCCTAGGTTCCAACAATTTGCATCGTCTTTCCGGCAAGCAGTTCAACGCCGGCCAGCCATGTTCATGAGCGGACGACCACCATGAGTTCCCATTCCGTTGCGGTGTTCCAAAGCGCCGCTGAGCGTGGCAAAGCGTCGATGTTGGAAATCAAAACGAGCACGTGCACGCCGTCGCAAACGCTGTTGCCAAGGCACGAGGGCATCGACCCAATCTGTCGGGGATCGCTCTGCGAGTTGGAGGCTGCGGTAGTGAGCTGAAAGCAACGGTGAGTTACCCTAAAGTCCAATCGAAACCTTTGGATTATTGCGCCTAACTACAGATACTGTAGTATTTTCTGCAGGTGGGGGCCATTTCGAGGCGCTTGGGGGAGGGCGCTGGGGTGAGTATATCTGTTCAAGTGGACGATCACCGGCATTCGCTGACAGGCGACCTGCCGCATATTGCGCTGACCAAGACGGTGCCGCCCTCTGTCAGCAAATTTGCCGTGACAAGACGGGCGCTGCTCGACACTCTTGAAGAAGCGGCCGCGCGGCGGCTCATCCTCTTCAAAGCACCTGCCGGTTTTGGCAAGACGACACTGGCCGCCGATTGGTGCCGGCGTCTGCGCCAAACGGATGCGGTGGTGGCCTGGCTCAGCATCGACACCGACGACAATGAACCAAGCGCCTTTGCCTATCACGTGGCAAAGGCCATCCAACGAGCCGATCCGGACCTTGGCCAAGAGGCGATTGAGCTACTTGAAGTCTCAAGTCTCATTCCGCCGAGCAATGTGGTCTCCACACTTGTCAACGCGGCGTCTGAGAGCGACAGCGAGATCTATCTCATTCTCGACGACTTTCACTTGGTTACAGATAGCCGTTGCCACGAGTTGATGTCGTTTCTACTGCGCTACGCGCCATCCAACTTCCATCTCGTGATACTCTCCCGATCAGAGCCGCGCATCGCACTTACGAAGCTGCAGCTCGCGGAGGACATTACCGAAATCGACGCGTCGATGCTCTGCTTCAGCCGCGAGGAGACAACGCAATTCCTGGGTTCCGATCTCTCCGCAAGCCTTTTGCCATCGGGCATCGACAAGCTGCACTCGGCAACTGAGGGATGGCCAGCAGCTCTACAGCTTGCACGCATTTCTTTGCAGAATTCGGCCAACCCCACTGTGCTCCTCAGTTCTTTCTCGGGAACCTCTCGTACAATCTCTGCCTACCTTGACGAAACCTTGGCCTCCGAACCAGACGAGATCGTCGAGTTCCTGATCAAGACGTCCATCCTAGAGCAGATGAATCGCTCGCTTGCAGAGGCGGTCACCGGCCTAGTGCGCAGTGGCGAACTGCTCGCCGCACTTGAGCGACGGCAGCTGCTGCTCGTCCCGTTGGACGGCGAGGGAGGCTGGTACCGTCACCACTACTTAATGAGTCAATTTCTGGAAGATCGTCTGCGGGTCAGATTGCCCGATCACGTTTGCGTACTCCACCGCCGGGCTTACCGCTGGTTTGCCTCCCAAGAGATGTGGACGGAGGCCGTCCGGCATGCAATTGCAGCGAAAGATTTCGATGAAGTAATCGAGTTCATTGAAAATTGCGCGATGACCCTGGTCATCAAGGGTGACCTCCTCACGCTGCTGTCGTGGGATCGCCAACTACCCGATGAACTTATGAGCGGCCAGCTCCAAGTGAAGCTCGCCCTGGCATGGGGCATGGCATTGGTGAACCGCTTTGCGGAGGCGGATGCGTTTCTCTCCTGCGTCGAGGAAGCCGCAGGCGCAGAACGAGAGGGAGAACTTTGGTGGAAGTGCCGCGCTGTCCGGGCGGTGATCTCCGGGCTCGAAGGTGAAAGCGCAAAGGCGCGTAATATCGCCTTAGAGTGTCTTGAGAATAGCTCATTCGATTCATTCTATCTCGATGCTCTCCAGAATGTCGCGCGATACGGACATTTGAAGGCCGGTGATTGGGAAACCTTCTATGCGGTTCCCAAGCCGAAGGCGGCTGAGGGCGAGTCCTCGTATCTTTCTGAGACCTATCAACTTTGTCTTTATGGTTTGGCGGCCAGCCAACATCTAGCGTTTGATGAGGCGCTCGGCTTCTACGCCGAAGCAAAGCAGCTTGCGATACGCTACGCCGGTCCGAAGTCCGTTTCAGCAGCGATGATAACTGGCCCGAAGGCCGCCGCCTTGTTTGAACGTGGCCAGGTCAGTGAGGCTGAGGTCTCGGTCCTTGACGATTTCGATCTCATCGAGACGACGGCGTTCCACGAAAGCTTCCTGCAGGCATTCCTGGTCCTTATCCGCGCCGCCAAGGCACGGGGAGACACCGCTCGGGCAATCGACTTTGTCAATCGTGCCGAACGACTGGGCTGGGAACGGGGCTGGCGGCACGTGGTTGCTGCGTCTTTGCTCGAGCGCATTCGACTTCTTCTCGCGATGGGAAAGAGGGACGACGCCCAATCTCTATTGGAGGCCTACGAACAACTAAAAGCCCGTCAGCCCTCATCTGACCGATGCACGTGGTCAGAAATATACACCTGCAGCAAGATCGCTGATGGACTGGTTGCTGGAGCAGTCGGTCATTCCAGCGATGCCATTCGCTTGCTAAGTGGCGCATACGAAGAGCTGCTAGCGAGCAACAATCAGCTCTCTGCCCTCCGTGTCGGCACAGAGTTATCGCTTACTCGCCTGCGTTTTGAATCGCCGCTGGCGGCGATCAACACCTTCAAGCCCGTGCTCAGCAAGGCTGCCGACTCGGGCGCGGCGGGGTTTGTCCTCGATTGCGATCCCGGTATCGGCCGGCTCCTTTCAATGGTAACGAGCGGTGCGAACTCAGAGCAGACGAACGATGTGCGTAACTTCGCACGTCACCTGCTTACGCTTATAGAAAAGCGCAAGGGGTCTGCGCGGGCTGCCTCCGGCACTCAGAGAGCCAAGCAAAGGCTTACCGATCGCGAGAACTCGATCATTGAGTTCATCGCGAAAGGTAAATCGAACAAGGAGATTGCGCGCGCCCTCGGCGTCACGCCAGAGACGATCAAGACGCACGTAAAGCGCATTTTTTCGAAGCTATCGGCGGCGAGCAGAGCGCAGGCCGTCGTCCGGGCTCAAAGCCTTGGCCTGCTGCGCGGAATTTAGCCAGGTAAAAGGTGCGACGGCCTCACAGGGCAATCACGGACTACATCGAGCCCCTTCGCTCACTTGTGCACCACCAACTTCGAACCCACTTGCCAGCTTTTCGAGCGCGCCGGTGTCCTTCAGGCGGAGGCCCAGAGGTGGGCAATGTTCGATAAGCCCCCTCTCCTCAAGGACGACAAGGATCGAACTTAGAAGCTCAATGCTGAGTGAGAGGTAGTCCGCCACGACCCCGCATTTCAGCGAGTCTGAGATAATGGAGGGATCTCTACCTTCACGCTTGTTGCCTTGCGACAGGGTCACCAAGAATGCCGCCACACGCGTGACCGGTTTCACATGGGCGGACTTGACCAGCGAATTCCGCAGAATTCTGAAATCACGCTCGACAGCCTCCTCAAGCTTAGCTTCCGCTCTTGGATCGTCTTT
>JAUWCP010000306.1 GCA_030609245.1 Hyphomicrobium sp. | reverse complement strand
CATGCCCTCCTTGAAGACCACATCGAATTTCTCAGAAGCCTGAAATCGCTCCCCGAACGAGACCGTGACATTTGCAGGCTTAAAGGCGCTGTGGGCACGCGAACTGTTTCTCATGACGCTTTCTGACACACACGCTTACTGTGGGACCATCATTATCATCGTTTAACCCTGCCAGGCCATAGTTAACAACATAGCCAAAAACGGGGCGATCGCGCATGTAAGTGTTGATGAAAAAAAAGAGCCGCTTTGAGGCGGCTCAGGAGTCAATAGGGAGGCGTCGTAAAGAGCGGCGCGTCGCCACTCAGGATCCAGAAGACTGGATGAACAGATCGTATCCATGTACCCCTAAGAAAGTATTAACGGGTAAAAAAGTGCCAAACGGCGGTTACGATTGCTCAAGAGTGGGAAGGTGCACGTGCTGCGTGTTCTGCCTGAATTCATCGCGATATTCGCTAATGCCGAAAGCTTGCATTAACGCTTGAAGATTGCGCTCGCAGCTGACTCGTGGCGCTGCTTGGTGTCCAGTTCCGCCTTCACGCGCTCGATTTCTCGCTCCAGATCCTCGATGCGCACCCGAAGCTCAGCGACGGAGAGCGTCTCAAGACTTTCGCCAACGACGGTTTCCTTGACGGACTTTGGCGTAATCTCGTCCCAATCCATGGACCAGCTCCTGCCTTCCATTGCGCGCCGCTGTCCAACCCAAACGCCAAGTCTGCGCCAAGTGGTGCGTATCCACAACCCGCAGGACTGGGGCACCGGACGCTTGTCTCCGCGGTGCTGCTCGGGCATCAGTGCGCCAGCGCTTTAGACACCCTGCGAGGATCGACGATGACTACAGTGCCCGCCACCATGACCGCTATCGCCATCGCGGGCAAAGGAGGGCCGGAGGTGCTCCGCACCGAGACGATTGCCGTGCCCCAGCCAGGACCGGGCCAGCTCCTGGTGAAGGTGGCGGCGGCCGGCGTGAACCGCCCGGACGTGATGCAGCGCCTTGGTCTCTATCCCGCGCCCAAGGGCCATTCGCAAATCCCCGGCCTGGAGATTGCCGGCACGGTCGTGGCGAGCGGTGAGGGCACGCACCGCTTCATGACCGGCCACACCGTTATGGCCTTGGTCAACGGAGGCGGCTACGCCCAGTATTGCGTTGCTGACGAAACGGCCTGCCTTCCCATTCCCGCTGGATTGGACATGGTTGAAGCTGCTGCGATCCCGGAAGGCTTTTTCACGGTTTGGCACAATGTGTTTGAGCGCGGCAGCCTGAAGGAAGGTGAGTGGTTCTTGATGCATGGCGGCACGAGCGGCATTGGCGTTGTGGCTATCCAACTTGCCAGAGCCTTTGGTGCCAAGGTGATCACCACCGTTGGCTCCGCAGACAAGTGCGCAGCGTGTCTTAAGCTCGGTGCAACGCGCGCGGTCGACTACACGCGTGAGGACTTTGTCGAGGTCGTGAAAGCGGAAACGGAGGGTCGTGGTGTCAACGTGATCCTCGATATAGTCGGGGGCGACTATGTGGAGCGAAACATCCGCTCGCTTGCCGAAGACGGGCGCCTCGTCAACATTGCCTTCCAGAAGGGCTCGAAGGTTACAATCGACCTCATACGCGTGATGTTGAAACGGCTGACGCTCACGGGTTCCACGCTGCGTATCCGCTCCGAAGAGGTGAAGGCAAGGATCGCACGGGCCGTGGAGGACAAGGCGCTCCCCCTCATTGCGGACGGCCAAGTTAAGATTCTCGTCGACTCCACGTTTCCCCTGTCAGAGGCGGCCAAGGCCCATGAGCGCATGGACCAAAGCCATATTGGGAAAATCGTCATAAAGATCTGAAACGTCAAATTCTTAGGCACCCGTTCAGTTTTGCCATCAAATTGACAACACAAGCTTTTCTTGTGCCCTAGCTTGGCTCTGGATGGGCCGAGAATGCAGGCCATTCGATTTTGGGGGAGTATGCGCAAGTGAGCGCGGGCCATCGCTATTTACTTCGAAGTGCAGGGTTGATCGTCGCCGCCGTGGCGCTTGCGGTGATGCCAGGTGCCGCCCTTGCCAAGGCCAAGCCGAAGGCTGACTTCACCAAGACTGAACAGATCCTGCGGTGGATCAACGATTACCGTCACCAGCCAGCGCCAGATCGCTTGCCGGCGGCCGTCAAGGCCATGTTCGAACTAGGCTTGCTGAAGGACGTTGAGCAGGCCGGCATCTACGTTGGCTTTATCGCAGGCGTCGTCGGTGCCAACCCCGATAAGGCGGAGAAGCTTCTCGGTGAGATGTTCCCGATGCCGCCGCCGGATCAGATCGTTGTCGTGAAAGCGATCGCGTATTCTGGTTTGCCTGAGTGGAAGGAGCTGATGGGCAAGTTCGTGGAGCGCATGCCCGCGCGGCGCGTGGTCATCGAGCGGTATCTCTTCGGCAAAATGCCGACCTTGCGCGCCCTGCCGCTTGACAATCCAATGACCGTCGATGCGCTGTGGGGCTACTACTTCGCCACGGGCTCGTCAGAGCCCATTCAGCGGCTCATCGTTGGACTTGCCTGGTCTCGCAACAAAAACGAAGTCGACAAGCTTACGACCGGCAGCATGATCAAGTGGACACTGGCGCAGAATGCCTCGCGCGATCATGAATTGCTGCAGTACCTGAAAAGCTCGTTGCAGCACCAGCCGGAGAATGTGGCCTTGCCCCTTGGCGAGGTGATTGAGGCGTCTGAAACATTCGAGATGACGCAGCTCCGCAGGGACGCGTTGGCGTCGATCGAGGAGCTTAAGGTCAAAGG
>JAUWCP010000301.1 GCA_030609245.1 Hyphomicrobium sp. | reverse complement strand
AGCTTCACGATCTCACCCAAACTGCGTTTACAGTAGCCGCAGTTGTAGTCAAAGAACTCGACCACCGTGATGTCGCCGTCGGGATCGCCGGCAACGGCAGCATTGGGATGGCGGAATAATTCTTTGGCATTTTCTGCGATGGCGACTTTGAGCCTATCGGCGTGCTCCTTCTCAAGCTTGGCTTCAAGCGCACCCTGTACCTCAACGAGAATCTCAGGGTTTTTGACGAGGTAGTCCTTAATGATTTGCTCGATTGCCTGCTTCTGGTTGGGGTCGATCTGTCCCGAGCCGGCAGTTGTCGTTGAGCTTGCAGCTTGAGCCATGTCGGGAGCGGCGACTGTAGCTGGCGCTTCTTCAGATTGCCGGCCAATTACGAGGAGAGCTGCGAGCACAAGCAGCGTAGGGACAGCCAGAAGTAAGACTTTGCGTTCTGACAGTGTGTAGAGGAAACTCGATCGTGAGGTTGAGGACATTTAGTGGGCCTTATGAAGATTATGACGGTACGGCAGGGCTGGACGCATTCACGCTCCGCGAGTAGGCGCATCGCTTAGATTCACGTGCGAGGCCTATAGTTTATTATGTCGTCATTCTTCAGCCATTCCGGCGTACCCGTTCGCAGCTTTATCTGTGCGCGCTTAGCGAAAATTTGCGCTTGTTTCAAGTTACCTTCCTGAAAGTATGCTTGAGCGATCATCGCGTCGGCTTTCGGCCGCTTGCCCTGTTTATAGTAGCCGTTGGCGAGCAGGCGAAAGGCCCTAGAGTTCTGATCGTCGACAAGCGACCGCCGCAGCAGCTTCACCGATTCGTTCGTGGCTGCTTTGCTGTTCTCGTTTTGCAGCGCAGCTGCGAGCTGGACGCGCATGAGACTGGAGTCCGGAGCGAGCTTGAGGGCCTGGCGCAAAGAGGGAATTGCGTCGCGCATTTTGCCCGAGCGCATGAGGAGATCACCCTTTAGCTCCCAGAAATAAGGATTGCTTGGCCGGTCGCGGATGAGCGCGTTGGTCTCCGCTAATGCCGCCTGTAGCCCGCCAGCGCCGCCTTGGAAGAAGCGCGCGATGGCGCGCGCATATCTTGCCGGTAGAGACTTGTCCGTAGCAGGGTAGCGATTAAACACGATTCCTGGGCGCTCTAGGTAACCCGACAGCTTCGCGCGCATAAGATCGTGCCGCAATTGGAGCTGCGGCGGATCCTTCGCGTTATAATACGGGCTGTGCATCACGAGCTGGCGCAAACGTGCAATGCGGTCGGTCGAGAGGGGGTGGGAGCGTGCGAATGCGTCCTTGTAGGCTTCTGATATGTACTCCTGCTGGGCGAAGCGTTCGAACGTCTCCAGCATGCCCTGGCCGGACTGCTTCGTTGCGTTGAGCAATTGGAGACCGGCTTGGTCAGCAGCCGACTCCTGAGAACGGCGCTCGGCCATGAGCCCGCGCATGATCACTTCGTTGCCGCCGTACATGATGCCCTGGCCCGCGCTCCCGAGGTCGCTACCGGAGTCGCCACCGGCAACACCGCCGGCCACCATGAGGCCAATGCCGAGAATTTGCGCTATCAGCGCACGCGTTTGATCTTGAGCGATACGTGCGCGCAAGGCAGCCATGTGGCCACCTGTGATGTGACCGGTTTCGTGCGCGAGGACGCCGATCACCTCATTGGGCGACTTTGCCTGGAGGAGCGTGCCCGTGTGAATGAAGACGTTGCGACCGTCGACGACAAAGGCGTTGAAGTTCTCGTTCTGCACGATGCGCACTTTGATACGGCCCGATCCGAACCCCGCCGCTTGAAAAACCGGGCTGGCGTAATCGCTAAGGAGCTTTTCGATCTCAGTGTCGCGTATAAGGGGTAAGCCTTGCGCGGCCGCTGGCGTGGCCATGGCAGCAAGGGTGAGCGCACACGCGCCGGCGAGCGCCGCACGACGGGCGATGCGCGACTCGGTCGCCATCCAGGACGCCACGGAGTTGATCTCGATCGTCATCTGCAACGGACCTTTTTCAGGACACGGGTTGAGACGCTACACATGGACCCGAAATTAAGGATACCGGCCCCTCAATTGCAAGGTTGGCGGTTGGCGAGCCCCCGACATATAAGCTGCCCTTATTGCCGCTGCGGGCCAAGAGGGCATCATTAGTGTTGCCCTCAATCAGAGCACTGCAGGCTGGCGAGAATGGGGCACAAGAGGGGACATCCCTTTATGGTGCGGTTGAACCAGGAGGTTTTCAGGTAGCAGCATGGATGAACGCTCCACGATCAAGCGTCCCCCATTGGCAGCGTCGCTATTGGCGGAAGGGTCCGCGCGGAGCCAGATCCCCAGCTTCATGGTCATGGACGTGATGCGGGCTGCGCTGGCGCACGAGTCGGCCGGGGGCAGCGTTATGCACATGGAGGTGGGCCAGCCCGGCACGCCTGCGCCGAAAGCCGCCCGCGCCGCCGTGGTACGTGCGCTCGAGGAGGATACGCTCGGCTACACGATGGCGCTGGGCTGCGATCGGCTGCGCGTACGCATCGCACGCCATTACAACGATTTATATGGTGTACGGATCAATCCGGAGCGTGTCGTCATAACGACCGGGTCTTCGGCAGCATTCGTCCTGGCCTTCCTCGGCGTGTTCGACGCAGGCGATGCGGTGGCACTGCCCTCGCCAGGCTATCCCTGCTACCGGCATATCCTCACCACTTTAGGCCAGAGGCCGGTGACCATTCAGACCGGTCCGGCGACGAGATGGATGCCAACCGCGGACCAGCTTGCCGGCGCAGTCCGCCAGGAGAGAATCAAAGGCTTGCTCATTGCTAGCCCGGCAAACCCCACCGGGACAATGTTGGAAGAGGGGCGTCTCGCCGAGCTGGTG
>JAUWCP010000322.1 GCA_030609245.1 Hyphomicrobium sp. | reverse complement strand
CCGGTTACGCCACAGCCTTTCATGGCAAGTGGCATCTTGGAGATATCGAGGAGAGCTACCCCCACAACCAGGGTTTCGATGAAGCGTTCTTCACCGGCTACAACCAGATCCTGTCCCTCCACACCAAGCTTGCCGAAGGAGCCAACGCGTCCATCGGCCTGCATGAAGATATGCTACCGCCCGACCCATACAAACTCGACGACACCTTTGTGACCAAAGGCTGGGTGCAAATCGCCGAGGGCAGGAAAGGCGAGAAGGCCCGCCAGTGGGGAGATAATTCTCACGAGAATTATTTGAAGATCGACCCCGAAGCCCAGCGGCGGACGCTCGAGTTCATCGAGCGCAATGCCAAGGCGGGCAAACCGTTCTACGTGGCCAACTGGCCGAACCTGACCAGCTTTCTCCCCAACCCGAAGAAATGCTCGCTGTCGCGGAGCATCTTGCAGGACGGGCTCCAATGCAACATCGATCCCTTTATAGCTGCGCTGATCGCCAAGCTTGAAGAGCTTGAAATTGCAGACAACACCTTGATCATCGCGATGGCCGACAATGGCCCCATGTCCCACAATCCGCCACCAGGGCTTGGCATGGCCGAAACCATCTATCGGGGTGGGAAGGGCGACTTCTTAGAAGGCGGCGTGCGCGTGCCGGCCTTTGCCTGGTGGCCGGGTGTCATCAAGCCGGGCCAAGTTGTTGGAGATATCATCCACGAGACGGACCTCTTCACCACGTTTGCCCGGCTGGCGGGTGCTACGCAGTACATTCCGACCGACCGCATCATCGACGGCATCGATCAGACTGCTCTGTTGTTTGAAGGCGATACCAACAGCCGGCGGGACTATGTCTTCATCTATGCGGGCCCCCGGCTGGGCGCGACCGTCAAGGGCAATTACAAGCGCCATTGGATCTCCGCCGATCCCGTCGGCGAGGCCAGCGGCATTCCCGCCGCCTTCTACTTTCTACCCGCAGACCCGCGGGAAAAAACGCCGATGCTGGTGAACCTCATCCACCTCAAGAGCCCGTTCAATCGCATGAAACTTCGCCACGATCTGTGGAAGAAGAAGTATCCGGACGCGAAGGAGGTGCATGGCGTGCCCTGGACCGGCATCGAGAATGCGTCGCCTGAGATCAAGGCCTTGGGGAAACCAAAGATAGACGCAACGAAGCTTCCATTCGATCCGCTGGAGTACGTGGAGCACCTCGATCAACTTCCCTTTGATCCGAACATGGATCCCGACATCGGGCAGTAGGCGCGCACAGAATGGGAGCGGCTATTAGGGGCCGCTCCCGGCTCTGCACGGTGCGTTGTGTGCTACCGGCTAAGCTTGACAGTCACGATGTTCGCGTCGGGTCAAATGCGGACATGAGAGCATGCGTCAGGGATGTCCGCTTTTCCCCATCAGCCGACATGCCGCCCAATAGGTTGGACATCCCCTAAGTGCCACAAGTCGACACCCATTGCGGCGCGGCTGCCAACCAGGAGAAATCCACTGCTGCCCGCCCCAATGACGATGAGTAGGTCCATCGAACGGCAGAATCACTTTACAAATCAGCAGATGGTCAAGATCAGATTCCAGCAGCCGGTTGTGATGGGGACGCGATGACGGCAGCTGCCCAATGGATCAGAGAGCACGATGACCGCCTATCCTTTGTGGTCCTTTACATAAGTGGAGCCATCCTCCTCAGCATCGTGCTCAATCTGTTCTGGGTCATGATGCTCATGTTGGCGCACTTCGTTCTCGAAATCGTCCGCGGTTATCTTCTGAAGGTGCGGCAGCCGTTCTTTCATGCCGTGTGGGAGGTCAAGCTCGATATTGGTCTGGTCTTGTTTGCGCTCATGGTGGCGCTCTATGCCGAACATGTTCTGGCACTTCTCGGTCTCGGCCAGGTCGCGAGGGCAGGTCAAGCTGTTCGTGGCCTTGAGGTTGCTGCGCGCTTCGGTGTCGTTGAGCGTGCATTGCGCATCGTCGCCCTCACCATTGATGACATGGCGCGGTTGGGACAGGCCGCGGTCAAATTTGGCACAAGGAAGAACGAGCCTGCCACTTCACCACCAAGCGCTCACGTGCTTTGCGACGTCGATCCGGGCCCGAAGTCGTCAACGGGCATTGGCGACGTGCTCAGCCTGTCCTTTGTGGCGCTATGTCTCATCCTGATTACCGTGACGCCATCACTGACAGGGAAGCCCGCTGCCGACGTCACTGTGCAAATCGTGCAGGAGCTGAGCCCGTACAGATAGGGGCATGAGCCGGCGGCGGGTGGTATGCCCGTTGAGCGCTGTGTGGAGAGCCCCCTACAGCTTTACGCCGGAGACATAAAAGTCCCCGACGTAAATCCCCGCTGCTTTGGCTTTCCTCAGCCGCTCGCCTCCTCTGTTCCAGAGTAGTCGAGCTGGGACTACTAATAGAGAGCCACGTTGAATCCCATCCGAACGATATGAC
>JAUWCP010000018.1 GCA_030609245.1 Hyphomicrobium sp. | reverse complement strand
CAAAACGCCGTCAGGCTTTGGATACGCAATCGGCTTGGAATTCCTCGCCTTTTTCAACGTCGCCCAGTCGGGCTTGCCATGTTTGAGTGTGAAACCCAGGCCGATACCCGGCAAGATCGTGTTGAGCCACATGTCAATGCCGCCCAGCATGATGCCGGCGATCGTGCCAAACCGGGACCAAAGCGGCTTGACGTTGCGCACACGCTTGAGATCGCGGGCGATATCGCCCGAGCGGACCGACTCTTCGTAGGCCTCCAGCCGATCGTGCCCATGGCCAGCACTGATAGCGTCGAAAGTGGCCTCTGCTGCGGCGATGCCTGACAGCATCGCGTTGTGGCTACCCTTGATACGCGGCACGTTCATAAAGCCGGCGCCGCAACCCAAGAGCGCACCGCCTGGAAAAATAAGCTTAGGGATCGACTGCCAGCCGCCCTCGGTTAAAGCCCGGGCGCCGTATCCAATGCGCTTCCCCCCCGCAAACGTGGGGGAAATAGCGGGGTGGGTCTTGAAGCGCTGGAACTCGTCGTATGGCGAAAGATACGGGTTCTCGTAGTTGAGATGGCCGACGAAGCCGACCGACACCAGGTTGTCGCCGTAGTGATACAGGAATGACCCGCCACCCGTGCGGTTGTCCAACGGCCAGCCAAAGGAATGTTGCACGAGGCCCGGCTCGTGCTTTTCCGGCGCGACCTGCCAAAGCTCCTTGAGGCCAATCCCATACTTTTGCGGGTTGTCCGCCTGCGCCAGATCGAACGTCTTGATGAGCTGCTTGGTAAGCGAGCCTCGCGCGCCCTCGGCAATGAGCGTGTACTTGCCACGAAGCTCCATGCCGCGAACGAAGTTGTCCGTCGGCTTGCCGTCGCGACCGACGCCCATGTCGCCGGTGGCGACGCCGGTTACGGCGCCGTTGTCGTCGTAGAGAACCTCAACGGCGGCAAAACCGGGGTAGACCTCCACACCCAGCTCGGCAGCCTGCTCACCGAGCCAACCGCACAGAGCACCGAGGCTCGCAATGTAGCTGCCGTGATTGCTCATCAGCGGCGGCATGAAGATGTTTGGGAGTCGCATGACGCCAGCCTCGCCCAGCACAAGGAACTTGTCCTCGCGCACGGGTGTTTCGACGGGTGCGCCTTTCTCCTTCCAATCCGGAATAAGCCGATTAAGCCCTATGGGATCGATGACGGCGCCGGACAAAATGTGGGCACCAACCTCTGAGCCCTTCTCCAATACGACGACTGAAAGATCGCGCTTTGCTTCGGCCGCAAGCTGCTTCAAGCGAATGGCCGCGGCGAGACCTGCCGGTCCCGCGCCGACAATCGCGACATCAAATTCCATTGCCTCTCTGGGCGTTTGTTCGGCCGCATCGTTTGGCATTTCGTCGCTACCTTTGCCTCTCAACCGTTCGGATGACCGTCGATTAGGTCGTGATTGCCCATAGCGTCAAGCACTTAGACCCGGAACGTCTCATTGTGGACTGCGCCAAGCAAACGGTGTCGGCGCACGCTATACTGCTCGTGCAATGACCGTAGACGAAACATCACGCAAGCTCGCGGCACGAATTCTCGACTGGTACGAAGCCATGGGCGTTGATGCCGCACTCGACGAGGCATCTGCCGATTGGCTGGCCCGCGGCGATCGCGCACCCGGCGCCGATTTCACACTTGCCGCGACGCAACTGCAAGATGTGCCGCCGGCACCAGCGTCAGCACGCGGACAAAGCACACAAGAGAACAGACCGCCCGATCCTGCCAAGCCACGGCGTCATTTCCCCGCCAAGCCGGCGCCCGCAGCCAATGCAAATGCGCGCGATGCGGTGAGTCATGCGCGCACGCTCGCTGAGCTGGAGGGCATGCTGCAACGCTTCGAGGGCTGCGGGCTCAAGGCCACGGCCAAGAACCAGTGTTTCTACCGAGGCGCGGAGAAGGCACGGCTGATGATCATCGGCGAAGCTCCCGGACGCGATGAGGACTTGGAAGGAAAGCCGTTCGTGGGACGCGCCGGTATGCTGCTGGACAAAATGCTTGCAGCAATCGAATTGGGTGAATCCGATGTGCACATCACAAACATCGTCTATTGGCGGCCGCCGGGAAACCGTACGCCCACGCCGCAGGAAGCGCTCGCATGCCGGCCATTCCTCGAGCGCCAGGTGACATTAGTGGCACCTGAAATCATTCTGGCGGTCGGCGGCGCGGCCGCAAAGCAGATGTTCGACGTGACCGATGGGATCATGCGCATTCGCGGAAAGTGGCGCACGCTCAACGTCGGCGGCTACGAGACGCGCGCCATTGCGACCCTCCATCCCGCTTATCTTTTGCGCACACCAGCCGCCAAAGGCATGGCGTGGCGCGATCTGCTCACCATCAAGAGCGCCCTCAAAGCCAGGCAATGAGACATGCACAAACTCGACGAGTCGTATCCCTTCAAGCCGTTGCGCTTTGCCGTGCTGGCTGTATCGGATTCACGTGACCTTGCCTCCGACAATTCGGGCGCAACCCTTAAGAGCATGATTGAAGAGGCCGGCCACACGCTCGCCGAGCGCGCCATCGTCACCGACGATCTGGAAGAGATCCGCACAAAGGTCGAAGGCTGGATCGCAAATCCAGACGTCAATGTGGTCCTTACGACGGGCGGCACGGGCTTCACTGGCCGCGACGTTACGCCGGAGGCGGTGAAACCGCTCTTCGAGAAAGAGATCGAAGGGTTCTCGGTCGTTTTCCACAGGATTTCGTTCGAGCAGGTCGGTACGTCGACGATCCAGTCCCGCGCATGCGGCGGTGTTGCGAAGGGGACGTACGTGTTTTGCCTGCCGGGCTCGCCTGGCGCCTGCAAAGACGCGTGGGAAGGGATCCTTAAGTGGCAGTTCGATAGCCGCCACCGCCCGTGTAACTTTGTGGAGATCATGCCGCGACTGCAGGAGACGCGCGACGTTTCCGCAGCCCAGACCGCTAAGTGCGATTAGGGGGCGGTCAATCGATCGCCCTTGCCCTCTCCAACGCGAGGAGGTCCAACGTCGCGGTCGCGTTTTCGAACACAGCGATGGCAATCTGGCCTGCGACAACCAAAAGAAGACCAATTGCTGCCACCGGAAGGCCGAAGAGGACCCCGAGCGGCAAGCCCCACACGCCAGCAACCGACACTTCGGCAAGCGCGCCGGTCGAGGCCACGATCGCGACGAGCACACCGCCCATAACACCGGCCCAACCCAAACTGCTAAGAACAAACGCAACGAGCCTGGCGCCACGATACCGGCCCCAGAATGGGGAATTCTCTGGGCCCTCGGTTTCATCCATCGCTTCGCGAGAGATCACCTTTGGCATACGCTGGTCTTCGAACAGCGGTTCCTCGTAGACCTGCTCGCTAGCGATCGCTGCGTGGCTGCCTGGGATCGCAGTGTAGGTATTCTGCCCGTGTTGCGCGACGGGCGCTGGTGCAGGCTGCGGCGTCTGGCGGCCTAGAGCGCGGGCTTCGCCCCAACGCCACTCGGCTATGCGCAACAGGCCCTCGCGTGCCTCGTGCGCTTCCGGTGTCGAGACATAATGCTCAACGATATGTCGGTAAAATTGGAGGGCATAGTCCATCTTGCCCTCCGCCTCTGCTCGGCGGGCCGCCTGCAAAACCTGAACTGGCGTGAACTGTATTGACGATGCTTGCGCCATGGTCCGATCCCCCTAACTCTGCACGACCGATGCAGCATTACTATTGTCAATGTCAATTCTTAGTTTCGGTCGACATTATTTCACTTAACTGAACGTCACTACGCTGAGTGTTCTTGTGGCACACCACGGGCAGGATCGTCCGTCCCAGCGCATTGCCGACCTGTGCCAGATCGCTAGCCTCGTCGACATCGGCAAGGGTCTCGATACGAGCGACTGACAAGCCGGAAAGGTTTGCAAGCGTATGTACGAGCGTGTCGCCGCTCGACCATTTGACCGAGGCGAACGCGCGCGGAATACGCGGCCGGCGCTTGAAGCCGACCAGCCAATAACCACCGTCGGGCGAGGGTCCGAACACGGCATCATGGGAGCCGAGCGATTTGAGAGCGGCGGCAATGTGTGTCGCCGTAACTGTCGGAACATCGGTGCCTATGACAACAACCGGTCCTGGCGGCTCAGTATCCAAAATGCGTTGCATGCGTTTGCCGAGATCGCCGTTGCCTTGACGGCGACGCGTGTAGTTGCGCCAAGCGCGGCAAGTGACCGCGGTGTCCGGTGCGACGGCAAGCTGCGTGTGCCAGCGGCTGGGGCGATAAACGCGCGCAAGCAGAGCTGAGGACGTGGTGCGATAAAAGGAGGTCGCGCGCACTGCGCCAACTTCGCGCGCCAGCCGCGTCTTAACACGGCCGGCAACTGGTTCCTTCACCATGACGACGAGACGCGACGCGAAAGGCGGCGACGCAACGATTGTGCCGCGATTAATCGGTGATGCCCTATGTGGGGCCAACGGAAGAGACGCAAGACGCACCATCGGCGACCAATTACCTTTCACGCCCCAGTACACGTACTGAGCAGCAAACGACCTGACTGTAGGGGCAAAATTACGACGTTGCGGAGGCCTTAGAGGGGCAACGCTTATTTCATATCCGTGCATTACCGCCCGCGTAGCATCAAGGTTTCTGCTCGTTTTCCCCATAGAATTGCAAAATTCGCGTCGAGGGCACATTCAGCGCATACATGAGAAGGCACATCTGGTTCTTGAGCGTGCGCTGCACATAGCCTTCGCGCCGATAGCGTTGGGCGCTGGTGACGGCGCGAGCGCGCAATATCCTCAAGCGGCGTGCGCCTAGGCGCCGCGTCAGATCGATATCCTCCATCACGGGCAGAGAACGATATCCTCCGACCTCGTCGTAAAGCCGACGCGGGATGAGGAGGCCTTGGTCGCCGTACGGCCAGCGCAGCACGGCGCAGCGCAGCCGTACCAAGCGCTCCAGGATTCTCGGCGGCGCACCCTCATCGTCGAGGGCGAACCGGAAGGCGGCAGCCGCGAGCTTCGCCTTACCGGTATCGACGCACTCTATGAAGTGCGACACCTCCCGCTCCCAGCCGGAATCGAGCACTGTGTCGGCGTGAAGGAACAGGAGCCACGGATGCTTGGCAAGGGCCGCACCCGCCAAAAGCTGGCCCCCACGGCTCGGTTTTGCGGCAATCACCTCCGCTCCGGCACTATCGGCCAACTGGCACGTCTGATCAGCGGAGCCGCCGTCGACGACAATGACCTCGCGAATGAGCCCCCCAACTGCTGCAGGGATCAGCGCCGTTAGGGTTTTAGGCAGGGTCGCTTGAGCATTGAGGGCGGGGATAACGACAGAGATCATGGTTCTCTGTGCCACGAGGCACGGTTGATCAACAAGAGCGGCGGGGCCCGGCGTGCATTGTGATGCCACGGGCCGTTTATTGTTCTTGCTTCGTTCTCGTTCCTCATATAGCTACCTAAAAGCGAGAGCACACCGCAGAATCGACCGGAGCAGTTGAGATCGCCGACAACGCACCCGTGAGATCGGAATTGCGCCGCGGCCGCGGAGCGCGCTCCAATCATACGGGTCGCTTCGAGGCTGAGAGCCGGGAGGATTTCGACGATGGCTGGGAGGGCCTCGGCGACCTCGATGTGTTTAAGACGGAGGTGAAGGAAGAAGCTGCGCGAACTATCATTACGCGCAACGACAGCCCCGACATCTCCTTCGATCGCTCAATCAATGCCTATCGCGGCTGTGAACATGGCTGCGTTTATTGTTATGCGCGGCCAACGCATTGCTATCTCGGTCATTCGGCGGGGCTCGATTTCGAAACCAAGCTTTATGCGAAGACGAACGCGGCCAAGTTGCTCGAACAAGAGCTGGCGCACCCGCATTATGAGCCAAAAGTTATCGCGCTTGGCACCAACACCGATCCCTATCAGCCAATCGAACGCGAGTACGGCATCACGCGATCCATACTGGAAGTATTGGAGCGCACCTCGCATCCCGTGGGCATCGTAACGAAGTCGGCGCTCGTTGTACGCGACATCGACATTCTGGAGCGAATGGCAGCTAGAGGCCTCGCCAAGGTTGTACTCTCGGTAACAACGGTTGACCGGCGCCTTGCGCGCGCCATGGAGCCGCGCGCGGCGACACCCGAAAAGCGCCTCGAAGCTATCGGCACGCTATCGGATGCCGGCATCCCCGTCGGGGTTATGGCAGCGCCCATCATCCCTGGCCTCAACGACCATGAAATCGAAAGCATTCTGGAGGCAGCTTACGCCGCAGGCGCACGCGAGGCCGGCTACGTATTGCTGCGCTTGCCGCTGGAGCTGAAAGAGATATTTCGCGAGTGGCTTGCCACCGAGTTCCCCGACCGCGCGCAACGCGTTCTCAGCCTCTTGCAGTCCATGCACGGTGGAAAAGATTACGTTGCCGATTTCGGTCTGCGCCAACGCGGGCGCGGTCCTTACGCTGACCAAATTGCAAAGCGCTTCCGCCTCGCATTAAAGCGCCTCGGGCTCAACGTTGACCGGCACGTCCTGCGCTGCGACCTGTTCCAGGCACCCGTGCTCGCTGGGCAACAAATGCGCCTTTTCTAGCGGCATTCTTGCCGGCGAAGCGACACTAGCCTTTGACAGGGGCTCCGGCGCCCGCAAACGTTCCCCGCTATGGGAACTGTCGATTCGCGCCAGATGCCGACATTCGAGCTGGAAGCTGCTGAGCTGCAGCTTCACGGCGGTCCTGTTGCCGGCGTCGATGAGGCCGGACGCGGACCGCTTGCCGGTCCCGTTGTCGCCGCAGCCGTCGTGCTCGATCCTCAGCGCATCCCGGACGGCATTAATGACTCCAAGCTGCTGGATGAAGAGGCGCGCGAGTTTCTCTACGGCCGCATTATGAAGACGTCGCACGTCGGCGTCGGCATCGCCGACGTGGAACGCATCGACCGTGACAACATCCTTGCGGCAACGCTTTGGGCGATGGGCGAAGCGGTGGCGCAACTTTCTGTGGCCCCCAAGCTCGCCGCCGTCGACGGCAACCGCGCGCCGCAACTCGATGTGCCGGTGCGTACGATCGTGAAGGGCGATGCGCGCTGCTTATCGATCGCGGCAGCCTCCATCATCGCCAAGGTCACACGCGACAGGCTGATGATCTCGCTTGGCGCCAAACTGCCGGGCTACGGCTTTGAACGCCACAAGGGCTACGGCACGGCGGAACACCAGGACGCGATCCGCCGCCTCGGCGTGACGGTGCACCACCGGCGCTCATTCCGCCCCATCCAGTTGGCGTTGGGGCTGGCTTGAGAGAATTGCCTCGCCTTGCATAGGCCGACATTAATCGCCTTTTGATCGATACTTTTGCGCGCTAACCACATGGTTGGCGGCGTGACGATACGAATTTACCATGTCAAGGCTTCCCAACCGGTGGGCGTCGCGCAATTATCCCGCTGCGTTTGTTTCTCCGCGTATGTTCAACCCCTGTATTGGAAGTTGCGTTCATGGTCTCGCGTCGTTGTCCCGTGCCGTCTCAAGCGGCCAATCGTGTCATTGTCGATGATTGTCTGAAGGCCCTGCGTGGCCTCCCCGAGGGGAGCTGCGATCTCGTCTTCGCCGACCCGCCCTACAATCTCCAGCTCGCCTCCGATCTCATGCGCCCCAACAACACGCGCGTGGATGGCGTTGACGATGCGTGGGACAAGTTTTCCAGCTTCGCCGAGTACGACCAGTTTACGCGGGCTTGGCTTGCGGAATGTCGGCGCGTGCTCAAGCCGGACGGCGCCATCTGGGTCATCGGCTCCTATCACAACGTGTTTCGGCTGGGCGTCGCGCTGCAAGACCTAGGCTTCTGGATCCAGAACGACATCGTTTGGCGCAAGGTGAACCCCATGCCGAACTTCCGCGGCAAACGCTTCACCAACGCGCATGAGACGCTGATATGGGCGACCCGTGACAAGCGATCGCGCGCGACGTTCAACTACGAAAGCATGAAGGCGCTTAACGACGACATACAGATGCGCTCCGACTGGCTCTTTCCTATCTGTTCGGGACCTGAGCGCCTCAAAGACGAAGGCGGCCGCAAGGCCCACCCCACCCAAAAGCCTGAGGCGCTATTGCATCGCGTGTTGCTGGCATCGACCAAGCCGGGCGACGTGATACTCGATCCCTTCTTCGGCACCGGCACCACGGGTGCCGTGGCCAAACGCTTGGGCCGCCGCTGGATCGGCATCGAACGCGATCCCGACTACGCCAAGGCAGCAAAAGAACGCATCGCCAAGGTGCGCCCTCTGCCGCCGTCGTCCCTAGAAACGCAGAAATCAAAGCGCGCCGAACCGCGCGTTCCTTTCGGCACAATTATCGAGCTTGGCATTCTTGAGCCCGGGGCCATGCTGCTCGACGTCCGGGCGCGCATCCGTGCTGAGGTAAAGGCGGATGGAACGTTGGCGTATGGCGGTAACCAAGGTTCCATTCATCGCCTTGGCGCCCTTGTTCAAGGTAAGTCGGCCTGCAATGGTTGGACGTTCTGGCACTACGAAGTAGAGGGGACGTTGAAACCCATCGACAGTCTGCGCGATAAGGCCAAGCGTCAGCTCGGCCTGGTAAGCCCGCCAACGGTCGTCGCAGCGGAATAGGCTGGCCACTTCCCCGGACTGCGACCCAACCGCTCAATGGATACGTCCCATGGGCGCGACTCTGGACGCCAACGGTTTATGTCGCTAGACCAGATGCTTAAGCTTGAAGAGTTCGATCGGTAGCGCATGTTGCACGCTGTCTCCAAACGCGATCGCCTGCTCATTGTTGGCGCAGGTCCCGTTGGGCTTGCGATGGCAGATGCCCTGCGCAAACGCGGGCTCGCCTACGATCACGTGGATGCCAACGATGCTGTAGGCGGCAACTGGCGGCACGGAATCTACAAGGGCGTTCATATCGTCTCCTCTAAGCGCTCGACCGCATTTGCCGATTACCCCATGCCGGACCACTATCCTGACTTCCCTAGCCAGGAGCAGATGCGTCTCTACCTGGAAAGCTACGCGCGCGATCGCGGGATACTGAGCGGTATCGAGTTCGGCCGCACGGTCGTGCGCGCACAACCGCTGGCCGATGAGAGCTGGCGCGTGCGTTTCGATGACGGAGAGGAGCGCGAGTACAAGGGCGTGGTCGTGTGCAACGGCCACCATTGGGACAAGCGATATCCCGAATATCCCGGCAGCTTTACCGGCACGTTCATTCACTCAAAGGACTACGAGGATTCGAAACAGCTGCGCGACAAGCGTGTGCTTGTGATCGGCGGCGGCAACTCGGGCTGCGATCTCGCCTGCGATGCAGCACGCGCCGGCACGTCGTGCGACTTGAGCCTCAGGTCCGGCTACTGGTTCCTGCCCAAGACAGCATTCGGCAGGCCGCTGACCGATCTTCCCATTTGGGGCCTGCCCGTGTTTATGCAGCGGCTCTTTCTGCGTGCGCTGGTGTGGGCCGTCATTGGCGATTATCGCCGCTATGGGCTGCAGCGGCCGACGCACAAGCTATTTCAGCGCCATCCCGCCTATGGCACCGACCTGCTCAACTACTTGCGGCAGGGGCGTATCAAGCCGCGCCCAGACATCGAGCGCTTCGCCGGCAAAAAGGTGCACTTCACGGACGGCACTGTGGGCGAGTACGACATGATCGTGGCCGCCACTGGTTTTCACAACTGCTTCCCCTTCCTGCCAAAGGGGCTCGTGCCGGTCGAGAACGAGGTCGTCCACGTCTATGGTGGCGCGTTCCCTGATACCGTGAAGAATCTTTACACCATCGGCTGGGCGCAGCCCCGCAACGGTTTTGGCTCTCTTCTGACACCGGCAACGCGTCTTTATGCGGAGATGATTGCCTTGCAGGACGAGATGGAACTGCCGATCGGCTACATCCTGAAGTGGCGCGGCTTTAAAGCGCCCAGCACCAATCTCGTCAATCCTGCGGCTGCGCGCCGCATGATGTGGTTTGCACACCGTGTGCTGCCGCTGCTGCGTCGCCGCTCTCGCATCCTTGCCGAGAAGGAGATTCGCGAGCCGTTTGATCCTTCGCTCTATACCTTTGAGTCCAAAGCGCCCAAGCAGACTGCGGCCGTCACCTGACGCGCGGCGTCAATCGATCGCCTTTCTTGCTAACGATCCCAGCGATAGGCGACGTCTAGCTGCCTTGCCCGATTGGGAAGTATTGCTGCCACGATGCCCCGTCGCTATCCTTGACCATCACATGCATGGTCTCGGCCCCGTTTACTCGATAGTCGAAGTCGATCGACGGGTCCTGCGAGAGCGTGATCGAGCTGCGCATGGAGAAGACTCGCTCGTCGCCCTGGCGCACCTCCATGTCCGTGACAATGCGCAACGGCAAGTAAAGTAGCGTCAGCTGGTCAAGCACCATGCCCGTGTGGCTAGGATGCCTGACCGTGAGCTTGGCGTGCGGCCGAATCTCGTTTGTGACGGCAAGCCTCTGTGTGTGGCTCAGCTTCATTTTGCCCATGCTGGCGACTATCTCTTCGGGATCGCCAACGGGCGGCGCAGAACAAGCGCCCTGACCACCGGCAAATCTCACATGCCGCTCGGCCATATAAAGCTCGCCGTCACTTGCCTCTACGACAACACGGACATCGGTTGCCGCGTTCAGTCGCAGCAACGTGGCAAGCGCAAACTCGGTGCGGGTTGCGCCGATGTCGAAAACGGCGGCGACGGGTGTCGGATTCTCGTCGACGATAAGCGTTACTGCGCGGATGGTGCGGCCGTCTTTAAATCCGGCCTCCACTTTCACCGGCACCATACTTTGATCTTTCGGCCTGAACGGTGCTGTGAGCTGGACAAGCTCGCCAGCCCGATGGATCGCGCGGTCACCGAATACGGCCGGACGAATTTCGTCCCACGATGAGCCTGCCTGAACGGCTGGTGCAGCTGCAAGAGCCCCAACAGCGCTCATCGCAGCGAAAACCAAAGACAGGTGTGCGTGGCGCATGTCGCGATCCCCCAATCTCGTCCCGGCTAATGGTCCCGGTCAGGCAGTAGCCGTTATGCTCCAACTATATACTGCCTTACAACTACGACAGCGGGCGGGCTCGCTTAATACTCGCTAAAACCGTGCGCCACAACCTTGCGCATCAGGCTTGGGAGCGCAGCTGTGTCGAGATCGCGGCGGGCAACCCAGCGGCATCGATCAGGCTCCGCCCAGAAGGTCAACGTCGCGTCCGTCGGCACGATGGCACGGTAAACAACCAGCTCCAGCTGGAAGTGAGTGAAAGTGTGACGCACGGTGCCGGGCACCAACCACCAGTTGCCACGTAGAGGGGCGGTGCGCAACGCATCGTCTACGGACGGAAGGAGATCGGCCCATTCGGTTGAAGGCACTTCGAGCATACCGCCAAGAAGCCCCGCTTCCGCGCGCCGGCGCAACAGCACATGGCCATCCTCACGTAGCGCAACGAAGGCGATGCCGACGCGCAAGGGCCGTTCGGCCCTTTCCAGCCGCACGGGCAGCGACGCCGCGATGCCCTTGGCATTGGCGGCACAGTCCGTCTGCACAGGACACACCAGGCAAGATGGTTTGCGCGGCGTACAAATTGTTGCGCCGAGGTCCATCATGGCTTGAGCGAAGTCGCCGGGCCGATCTTCGGGCGTCAGCGTCTCAGCCAAGCGCTTGAACTCACGCTTAGCGGACGGCAAGGGCTGGCGCACGGCGAAGAGGCGCGCCACCACCCGCTCCACATTGCCATCGACTGGCGTGGCCGGTTCGCCAAACGCTATCGCTACGATTGCAGCAGCCGTGTAAGGACCAATACCGGGCAACTTTTGCAGTTCGGCTTCGCCGTCGGGAAAGCGACCGCCATACTCCTTGCTCACGACCTGCGCACATTTGTACAAATTGCGCGCGCGTGAGTAGTAGCCAAGTCCCGCCCAGGCGGCCAACACGTCATCGAGATCGGAAGCCGCCAGCGCCGTTACGTTCGGCCAGCGCGCTAGGAACTTTTGATAGTAGGGGATGACGGCCTTCACGGTCGTCTGCTGCAGCATGATCTCGCTGAGCCAAACCTTGTAGGGATCGGGGGGCTTGCGCGACGTTGCGCGCCACGGCAACTCGCGGCGCTCCTTGTCGTACCAAGCCAGCAGCGCGTCCACCGTGTCCTGGCCGGCAGGCCGGAGTGGCAGTTGCTTTCGCGCAACAGCGGTCACGTCTTCGCCTCCAGGACCCCGCGAATCGATAGGTCGATGTTAAGCATCGTCAGACGATCTGAAAACCATCGACGCGATCCCTCTCCCCATGTCCATCGATACAACACGTCGATTCTCTACTCAAAGTGCCTCGGGCGCACGGCCGGCGTCGCGTTCGCGCATTTCCGCGCGCGTCGTGGGCGCCTACGTGCCTAAGCTGACACGCAAGGCGTTTGAGAAATACGGGTTCTCAGCCGCATCTTTGCTGACGGATTGGCCGTCGATCGTCGGGGCCGAGGTGGCCGGCTTCGCCGCGCCTGAACGCCTCAAGTGGCCGCGGGGCGTAGCGATCCGTGAGGATGCAGAGGCGGGCGCGGAAGGCCGCCCTGGCGCCGTGCTCGTGTTGCGGGTCGACCCAGCGCGCGCGCTCGACGTTCAGTATAAGGCCCAACAAATCCTGGAACGTATCAATGTCTATTTCGGCTATCGCGCGGTTGCCGAGCTACGCATCGTGCAGGCTCCGCTGGCAAAGCGCGCCAGCGTCCCCGCCCCCCAACAGATAGCCAAGCCTCGCACCCTAACGCCCAGCGAAGCCCCCGAGCTTGCCGATATTGCCGACGAGCAGCTGCGTAACGCACTTACGCGCCTAAAGTCTTGGCTGATAGGCGGCGCGCAGGCGGCTTGAGGAAGGGTTTCTTTGCTGCCCGCCTCCACCATCAACCCTTGAGCAATAAGGCCTAGTAGGCCCTCATTCACTTGGCATTCAGAGCGATTTTGCCTTATTCCAGCGGTCGTCGCATGCTACCCGACCGCTCAAGGAAATGCGGCCAGGCGGGGCCGATCCATGCGCCAACTAAGACCAATAGGAGCAAGCCAAGTGTTCGCATCAAAAACCCAGCCCGGCCACATGCAACTTTCGCGAAGGGCGTTGCTCCTGAGCTTGAGCGTTGCAGCTCTTGGCGCAGGTATCGGTTTCAATCCGATCTCCGCATTTGCGCAACAAAAGACGGGGCCGGCCGAGGTTCCCATGGAAGAGCTGATGAAGCCGAGCGACCTCACCGAGCTCGCCGTGGGGCCAGAAGACGCCAAGGTCGTCGTTATCGAATTCGCATCGATGACCTGTGGTCACTGCGCCAACTTCCACAAGAACGTGTGGCCGGAATTCAAGAAGAAGTACGTCGACACAGGCAAGGTACGGTTCATTTTCCGGGAGTTCCCGCTCGACAATCTGGCCGCGGCCGCTTCGATGTTGGCGCGCTGCGCCGGGGGCGACAAAACCTTCCCACTGATCGAGGCCTTATTCGAAAAGCAGGAAGAGTGGGCATTTGCCAAGGGCAACCCCGTTCCAAAGCTGTTCGAGTTGGCCAAGCAGGCAGGATTCACACAAGAAACGTTCGATAAATGCCTGACGGATCAGACGTTGCTCGACAACATCACGAGTGGGCGCACGCGTGCCTCGGACGTTTATGGAGTCAGCTCGACCCCAACGTTCTTCATCAACGGCACGCGACTAACGGGTTCCCCGACGATTGCGTCATTCGACAAGATGATCGAGCCGCTCTTAGCCAAAAGCTAAGACGCGGGATTCCACGAAACGACAGTAGAGAGCCTGGGCCAGTGAAACGGATGGGCGTCATCCCCGCTCTGTTATCGCTAGCCGCCCTGCTGGCAGGCTGCGCGGGCGATGGTGCGTTACCATCAGGCGATCTATCGGCCGATCCAGGATCGCAAAACCCGAATTCCGCCTCTGCCTATCCCGGTGCGACCAGCCCGGTGGCGGCCCGTGACAGCAACGGGTTCAACCCCTACGCGGAGCAGCCAAATAGGCCGCCGGGCGGGCGCCAAGTCATCAAAAACCCGACAATCGCTCAGGTTATGCAGACGGGCACGCTGAAGGAGATGTCATTTGGGCGGCCGGATGCTCCCGTCACGATCATCAAGTACGCCTCTCTCACCTGCCCTTATTGCCGGCGATTCCAGCGCGAAACGTATCCAAAGCTGAAACGCGCCTACATCGATCCGGGAAAGGTACGCTTCATCATTCGCGAGTTCCCCATCGGCAAGTCCTCGGGCGCTGCGACAATCGCGTTACGCTGCACCAAGCCCTCGAAATACCTGGTGCTTTATAGCAAGTTCTTGCAACAACAAAAGAAATGGGTCTCGCAAGACGTGCGGCTCGACGCCATATTCAAGGTGGCCTCTCAGGTGGGGATGACGCGTCAGCAATTTGACGCTTGCCGCGAGAATCAAGCCATGATCGGGGGGTTGAAATGGGTCAAGGACCGCGGGCGCACGCTCGGCGTCATTGGCACACCAAACTTCTTCATTCAGGGCAAGCTCGTAAAGCGCGCGCTCACGATGAAGGAGATCCGCGAAATGGTCGAGCCGCTTCTCGCCGCTCCAACCACTGCGGCTGTCGGTGGGCCAGGCTGATGGCACGGGTTACACGCCAAGCGTGGCAACGATCCCATTCTTCTGAGTTTCTGACGCTGGGAATACGATGAAGATCAGTCGTCTAAGGCTGTTGGGCTTCAAGTCCTTCGTGGAGCCGACCGAGCTCTTGATCGAGCCGGGGATGACCGGCGTTGTCGGTCCCAACGGCTGCGGAAAATCGAACCTGCTGGAAGCGCTTCGCTGGGTCATGGGCGAGACCTCGTACAAGAGCATGCGCGCGGCCGCCATGGACGACGTAATCTTCTCAGGTACCAACCACCGGCCAGCGAGAAACAGCGCGGAAGTCACGGTTTTTCTGGATAACACCGAGCGCAAAGCACCCTCCGAGTACAACGATACGGACGTCATCGAAATCACGCGGCGCATCGAGCGCGAGGCTGGCTCCGCTTACCGCATCAATGGAAGAGAAGTGCGCGCGCGCGACGTCAAAATCCTGTTTGAGGATGCCGCGACGGGTGCGCGCTCGCCCGCGCTGGTACGCCAAGGTCAGATCGGCGAAATCGTCAACGCCAAGCCAGAGCAGCGCCGCCGTATTCTCGAAGACGCCGCCGGCATTGCAGGACTGCACAGCCGCCGCCACGAGGCAGAGCTGCGCTTGAGGGCGACTGAGGCAAACCTTGCGCGCCTCAACGATGTTATGGGTCAGCTGAACTCACAGGTCGAGAGCCTGAAGCGGCAAGCGCGCGCGGCCCGGCGCTATAAGGAGGTTTCCGGAGACATTCGTCGCCAGGAAGCGCTGCTGCTCCATCTGACGTGGGCGCAAGCGCAGGCGCTTGTGGAAACCGAGGAAACGAACCTCTCTGAGACGCTAGCAAAACTCGGCGCGGTTACGCAGGCCGAAAGCCAAGCATTGGCCGAGGAAGCCAAGCTTTCGGAGGGAATGGGTCCGCTGCGCGCCGAAGAGGCCAAGCGCGCCGCCGTTCTTGGACGGCTGCGGGTCGAGGAGGAGAATTTCGAGCGCGAGGCAACGCGCACCACTGAGCGCGAAAAAGAACTGCAATCGCGCGTCGATCAACTTGAAAAGGATATCGCGCGCGAACACGAGCTCGTCGCGGAGGCACGCGACGTGCTGGCCCGGCTCAATACTGAAAGCGAGATGCTGCAATCGGCTGAGAGCACCGCCGACACGCGCGCAGCGGACGCTCGCGAGAAACTCACCGTCGCGGAGCAAGAGGCCAAGTCTATCGAAGGCCGCCTTGCGGAGCTGACGACGAAAGTCGCCGAACGGCGCGCCAAGCAGCAAAGCCTCCAAGCGAGCCTTGCTGAGAAACGCGACTTGGTGGCCAAGCTCGGCCAGCAGCTTGGCGAACTCGACGCAAAGACTCGCGAGATCGCAGGCGCTGCGCCAGACGCACAAAAGCAGGCGCGGATCACCGAAGCCGGAAAGCAACTTGCGCAGGAGATCGCGCGCATTGAAGCCAAGGCCGTTGCGGCAGAGGAAGCCGCACGTGATCTCGCCGTTGCGGCAAACACCGCCCGCGATGAGAGCACCCGGGCACGGCTTGCCGAAGCCGGTTTAAAAACCGAACGCGAGACACTAGCCAAATTGCTGGTCCCCCAGCACGGGACAGATTTTCCCCCGATCCTCGACCGATTACGTGTTGCCCCCGGATTTGAAGCCGCGCTTGGCGCCGCGCTCGGCGACGATCTGGAGGCGCCTGCCGAGGAGACAGCGCCGGTGCACTGGCACCATGTGGGCATTGGGCGCCAGGACGGCGCCTTGCCCTCCGGCGTTGAGCCTCTTGGCAGCTTCGTCGTGGGTCCACCAGAGTTGGACCGCCGTCTCAAGCAGACGGGTATCGTTGTCTCGCGCGAACAGGGCGCGACGTTGCAGGCCAGCCTGAAACCGGGCCAGCGCCTCGTTTCGCGTGAAGGCGATCTGTGGCGTTGGGATGGTTTCACCGCGACCGCCGAGGCCATAACGCCGGCAGCACAGCGGCTTGCTGAACGCAATCGCTTAGCCTCGATCGAATTGGAGGAAGCTGCTGCGCGGACCGCTACCGATGCGCGTACCAGGAACGAGCGCGAAGCTTCTGAGGCACTCAATGAGGCTCAAGGGGAAGAGCAGCGGTTACGCAAACTGTGGCGCGAAGCGCAAAGTACGATGTCCCAAACGCGCGAAGCGCTGACTGTGATCGAGCGTTCAGCGCGAGAGACGGAAAGCAAGCTTGCCGCGGTGGCCGGCGCGCGCGTGCGCGCTGAGCAGGAGCGCGTGCTGGCGGAAGAGGCGCAAGCCGAACTTGAAAAGACGCTTGCGGAATTCTCCGCGGCCGATGATCCCGCGCCGGCGCTCGTAGAGGCCCAGGGGCAAGCGGAGACACGCCGCGCAGCCCTCGCCGATGCACGCGCGACCATCTCCGAGCTGGATCGCGACCAGCGTTTGCGGGCCGAGCGGAGCCAAGCGATCGGCATGGAGCGTGAACGCTGGGGCACGCGCAGCGCAGGCGCCGACCAGCAGATCGAGACATTGAAGTCACGGCACACCGAAACGCACAGTGAGCTTGGTACGCTGGCCGACATGCCAACGCAGATTGCAGAGAAGCGTCAGAAACTGCTTTCCGCACTGAGCGATGCCGACCGCGAACGCAAAGTTGCCGCCGATGTGCTGGCCGAGGCAGACAATGCGCTGAAGGCTGGCACGCAGGCCCTGCGCGCCGCACAGGCCACCGTTACCGAGGCGCGTGAAGACCGCGCCCGCACGGAGGCAAGGCTGGAGGGCGCACGCACGCGGCGCCAGGATGTGGCACGGCACATTCGCGAGGCCTTGGACGTGGCGCCGGATGGGTGCCTGAAGGCGGCCGAGATCGAGCCCGACGCCCCATTGCCTCCACTGGCGGACGTGGAACGCAAAGTTGCCAACCTCAAGTTGGACCGGGAACGGCTTGGCGGGGTCAATCTGCAAGCGGACGACGAGTTGCAAACGCTTTCAGCCCAGGTGTCCGGCATGGAGACGGAGCGGGCAGACGTGGAGCAGGCCATCACCAAGCTGCGCGCGGCCATCGGCCAGCTCAATCGGGAAGCCCACAAGCGCCTGCAGGATGCCTTCGAGCAAGTCGACGGCCATTTCCGAAAGCTGTTCACCACCCTGTTCGGTGGGGGCGAGGCACGGCTCGAGATGGTTGAAGGCGAAGACCCGCTCGAAGGCGGCCTGGAGATTATCGCCAAGCCACCCGGCAAGAAGCCTGCGACACTCTCGCTGCTTTCGGGCGGCGAACAGTCGCTGACCGCGCTTTCTCTCATCTTTGCGGTATTCCTGACCAACCCCTCGCCAATCTGTGTGCTGGATGAGGTGGACGCGCCATTGGATGACGCCAACGTCGACCGGTTCTGCAGGCTGCTCGAGGCAATGGTGGCGGAGACGGCCACGCGCTTCCTGGTCATCACACATCACCCGATGACCATGGCGCGCGTAAACAGGCTGTTCGGGGTCACTATGGCAGAGAAGGGCATCTCTCAGATCGTCTCTGTTGACCTGGAGACAGCCCAGCGCTTTCGCGAGGCCGGGTGAGACGCCTGCGCGGTTTCGCCATACCCCCAATGTTTTCGGCGCTTTCTTGACACCCCTAGGGGCCGTCACTATGGTGCGCGCCGTTGAAAAAACCGCCTTTTGGCAGCCGCGAATTGCGATCAAGCCGGTGCAGCCATGTCAGCCTCAGGGAAGGGCTCCGACCCGCAACGTGGCGAAATCAGCCCCGAGCAGCGCGCGGCTCTTCGAAAACGCTCCGATAGCCTCGGTAAGCGGCTCGACGAAGTAAAAGTGCGACGCATGCCGCCCCCATCGGGCGATGCACGTGCGCGCAGCGAGGCGTTTGCGAAAGCCTTTCGCTTCGTTGCCGAACTCGTGGTCGGTGTGGGAGTTGGTGGCTTCATCGGCTGGGTGCTCGACCGATGGCTAGGCACTGCGCCTTGGCTTCTGGTCTTGTTCGTGACCATTGGATTTGCTGCGGGTCTTATGAATGTGATCCGAGTTGCGCAAAAAGCGCAGGCGGAAGTCGAAGCATCGCAGCTCGCAACGCCTTCGGTGGCGGACGACGACGAGGACGACAGGTAGGGGATTGGACGTTGGTTGCAGAAGGCGCGAACGGGGCTGAACATCACGGCCCCATGGAACAGTTCGAGATCGAGCGGATCATTCCTCTCGATATTTTCGGCATCGATGCGACGTTCACCAACGCGTCCTTGTTCATGGTCATCGCGGTGGCGCTAATCTCGGGATTTCTCATTTTCTCGATACGGCGGCGTGCGTTGGTGCCTGACCGGTTGCAATCCGTCGCCGAGCTCTCCTACGAGTACATCGCCAACATGGTGCGTGAGAACCTGGGCGAGGAAGGTATGAAGTTCTTCCCCTGGGTGTTCACGATCTTCGTCTTTATCCTCACGCTCAATCTGATGGGCATGGTGCCAGGCGCCTTCACAGTGACGAGCCATATAATCGTGACATTCGCCTTTGCGGCCATGGTGTGGATCGCTGTAACGCTGATTGGTTTTGCGCGCCATGGGGTTGGCTATCTAAAGCTGTTCGTGCCCGACGGCGTGCCCTGGTGGCTGTTGCCAATCATCATCCCCATTGAACTCCTCTCCTATCTGATCCGCCCGGTCAGCCACTCCGTGCGTCTTTTCGCCAATATGATGGCGGGACACACGATGCTGAAGGTTTTCGGCGGATTCGTCGTCGGACTTGGCATCCTTGGCGGCTGGGCACCGCTTGCCTTCATGATTGCGTTTACCGGCTTGGAAATTGTGGTCGCTTTCCTTCAGGCTCTGATTTTCACGGTATTGACCTGCATCTACCTCAATGACGCGCTTCACATGCATCACTGACACCTGAACCAAGCGATCAACTAAGACATCACATTCACCACACGCATTCCAAAAGGGAGAAAAAACCATGGAAATGGAAGCTGCAAAGATGATCGGTGCCGGCCTTGCCTGCAGCGCGCTCATCGGCGCCGGTGTCGGCATCGGAAACATCTTCGGCAACTATCTGTCTGGCGCTATGCGCAATCCGTCGGCTGCGCCTGGCCAGTTCACCAATCTTCTGATTGGCTTCGCGCTTGCCGAGGCGACCGGCCTGTTCGGCCTGCTGATCGCGCTCATCATCCTGTTTGGCTGATTGGGTTAAAGCGTCCGCCTCAGGAGGAGACCATGATCGCAGCGATCCCCGCATTCGTCGCAGCGGCGGCCGAAGCAACGCACGAGGGAAAGTCGGGAGGGCTTCCTCAGCTCAACCCGGCCGACTTCTCGCCGCAGCTCGTTTGGCTCGCGCTGACGTTCGTGGTTCTCTATTTCATCCTCGCGCGTGTAGCGCTTCCCCGCATCGGAGAGGTGATCGAGGAACGCAAAGACCGCGTGCAGCGCGACCTGCAAGCGGCTGAGCGGTTCAAGCAGGAAACCGATGAAGCGCTCGCCGCATATGAGAAGGCGCTAAGCGAAGCGCACCAGAAGGCGTCCGGCATGGCCAAAGAAATGCGCGACAAACTCGCCGACGAAACGGATAAAGAGCGCGCGAACGTCGAGGGCC